>PBFM01000060.1 GCA_002718655.1 Fidelibacterota bacterium | reverse complement strand
TTTGAACCGCATTACTCCATCGAGGATGGCATTGATGAATTAATAAAGGCCTTAGAAAACCATGTTTTTGATCAGGCTAGGGAAATACCAAATTTTTATGGAAACTACGAAATCGACTATTCCCTATGACCGATCAGACATACATACCACTTTCAACTCCCTCTCTGTGTGGAAATGAGTGGGAATATGTAAAAGAATGTTTGGACACAGAGTGGGTCTCAACAGCTGGTAAGTATGTGGGCTTATTTGAGCAAAAGATTGCTGAGTATACAGGTGCTAGGCATGCTGTTGCGACCGTAAATGGTACTTCCGCGCTTCAAATCAGCCTGCAGCTTTCCGGTGTAAATCCAGAGGATGAAGTCATTGTTCCGACACTTACATTCATTTCACCCGTACACGCCATCCTCTATTGTCAGTCAATACCGGTCTTCATGGATTCAGACAAGTATTTCAATTTGGATATAGAAAAAACGATCCAATTTATAAATGAGGAAACCGTCTTTGATCAAGGGGTGACCAAGAATAAAACAACTGGGCGCAGAATTGCTGCGGTCATTCCTGTCCACATTTTTGGGAATGCGGTCTGGCTTGAGGAGCTAAATACAATTTGTTCTGAAAGGAATATTGCTATTGTTGAAGATGCCTGTGAAGCTCTGGGTACATTTTACAATTCCGGCCGGTATGAAGACCGGCATGCGGGAACCGTTGGCAGATTGGGAAACCTATCATTTAATGGAAACAAGATCATTACTACGGGTGGCGGTGGCATGATCCTGACTAATGATGCATCCCTGGCAGAGAAAGCAGCCTATCTCACAACCCAATCAAAAGATGATGCTGTTCATTATATACACAATGAAATCGGCTACAACTTCAGGCTGCCAAACATCCTGGCTGCCATCGGTGTTGCCCAATTAGAGCAACTCCCGGAATATTTAAAAGCAAGGAAAACCATTTATAAGTATTATGCGGATTCGATCAACATAATACCGGGTCTTCATATCGTGAGTACGCCAGAATATGCCCAAAATAACCATTGGATTTCAGTAGTACAAATTGATCCAAAAATTTATGGAACTGGTCGCGAGGAGTTAATGCTTCGGTTAAAAACTGAGGGGATAGAAACTAGGCCAATTTGGCATTTAAACCACCTTCAGAAGCATTTGAAGTCTTATCAATCTTACAAGATAGACAAAGCATTAGACTTGGTAGATAATTGTTTGTGTTTACCAAGTAGCAGCAATCTGACAAATGACAATTTGAAACATATCAAAGAGTGCCTATCCGGGGATTGAGACAGGTAATGTTGATAAGAGAGTCGGATATAATTGATGAATGATATTTTGTTAATATATGGAGGTCATAGTACAGGTATTGAGATTTTGGATTTAATACGCGATCATTTTCCTTCACGATTCTCGAATTGTATTAGTGTCGTAGAAGAGGGGTATGCGGGAGCTTTAGAGAATACAATTAATGAAAAAGATTTACCAGATTTCATTTCAAAAAGCAAGGGACAGGTTTCTTACATCATTTCAATGAGTAATCAGAGATTGCGATACAAATTTTTTAATTATTCTGTCGAAAATAGTTTAAAACCAATAACGCTTATTCACCCAGGAGCAACAATTGCTGGCAGCGCCTTAATTGGTAGAGGCGTTTATATCGCTGCAAATGCTTCCGTTTCTTCAAATGCCCATATCCATAATCACGTTGTAATTAATTACAACGCGGTTATAGGACATGATTCAATTATTCATGACAATGTAATCGTAAATCCTGGAGTAGTAATTGGGGGACATGCTGAGATAATGGAAAGGGTTCTGGTTGGTGCCAACTCATTTATTATGCAGGGCAGACGAATTGGTGCCGATTGCAGTATTGATGCGCTCACATACGTTGACCAAGATTTGAACTCCAGGACAATTGCTTCAGGTACAAAAATGAAAACCTTCCCCTAGATTTAGTTGAGTTTATAATCGAAAAAATAAAAAAATATCATCTCTCATATGCTTTATAAAAAAATTGAATTACACAATAACCATTTTCCTGATAAAGTGGCAGTTATTGATAAGGATAAGCATTATAAATACTCAGAACTTTGGGCTGATATCAGGGTATTCGCTGGTTGGATTGATAGAAATTTAGAAGCAGGTTCACGAATTGGAATTATGCTGAATAACTCCTATGAAACAATTATTTCACTCTACGCGATTACCATGACTGGTCGAGTTTGTGTACCCCTTGATACTGATATTACTCCACGGAATCTTCAATATATTGTCAATGATTGTGGAATAAAGCTAATCATTGCATCTAGAATCAACGGTAATCGATTAAAAACGGATGAATCCCAGATTCAATTTCTGGCTCCGACATTGGATGATGACTATACATCAATCAGGAAAATCTTGCATAACAGTACGTCATTATTTAAGCCAGGCGATAAACCAGAGGATACCTTAACACTTGCTGCAATACTATATACAACTGGAACAACTGGCCCGCAAAAAGGCGTCATGTTAAGTATTGGCAATCTTCTGGCTGCAACAGAAAATATAAATCAATTTATGAATATTGATTCCTGGGCAGTTGAGAGTTTGCCAATGAGGCTATCGCATTCGTTTGGATTTGCCAGGTTAAGGAGTGTCCTCGCTGTTGGGGGAACAGTAATTCTCGAGGATGGGTTTCTTCAACCAGCAAAAATATTGGAGAATATGAGCAGGTATTCGGCTAATGCTATTTCAAGTGTTCCGGCTGGTTTTTCCATTCTTCTGGATTATTTTGAAAAACAGTTCGGGAATCTCGGGAAAAACATTCGATACATCGAGATTGGAAGCGCCCCCATGCAAATAAAATATAAAGAAAAGTTAATGAGCTTATGTCCTGAAGCCCGAATTTGTTCACATTATGGTCTTACCGAAGCATCAAGATCTACATTTATCGAATTTCATTCTGACAAAAATCAGCTTAATACGGTTGGGAAAGCATCACCAAATGTTAAAATCAAAATTATTAATGAAGACGGTACTTCCTGTGCTCCGAAAGACACTGGTGAAATTGCTGTTTTTGGACATATGGTAAGTCATGGGTACTGGAATAAACCGGAACTAACGAAAGAGACTTTTCAAAATGGCTGGGTAAAGACAGGGGATTTGGGCTATATTGATAACGATGGTTATGTATTTTTGTTGGGAAGAATTGGAGATATTATAAACATTGGAGGTTTGAAAGTGGCACCCACTGAAGTAGAACATATCATCAGTGCATTAAATGGTGTTGGTGAGGTTGCAGCGGTTGGGATCGCTTCAGAGGATGATATTACCAGCGAATCAATTACGGCATTTATTGTAAAATCTGATGAAAACCTAACAATAGATAAACTTCAAAAATATTGTATTGAAAACCTGGAGCCGTATAAGATTCCAAGCAGATTTGTATTCCTAAAAGAAATCCCAAAAACAGGTTCTGGTAAGATTCAACGTCAACTATTAAAACATAATCCCGCAGTTTCTTTGAGATAAATAATGGATAATATTCGATTAAAAATACATTCTGTAATATGCAATCTCTTTTCTGTTACGGAGGATCAATTAACTGATTCAACCGGTCCTGGGCAGCTTGCCAAATGGGACTCAATCGGTCAACTGAGGTTGATAATGGAGTTGGAAAAAGCATTTGGAATACAATTATCAGTAGATGAAGTCATGTCAATGAATAATATTGGTGACATTGTACAGGTGATTTCTAAATCGTCAGGGGATCCAGAATCCGAAGAATCAGAAAGCACAACTGAACAAACAAAAGTAGTGTATCACCCCGTTAGAGTTCCACCACAGATTTTTTGGGGGAAAGGTTGCACGTCAGCACTTAAAAGTGTTTTATCCGGGCGTGTTGCAATTGTAACAGGGTCGTCAGATTATGTTGTAAAAATCCAGGAAAGATTAGCGGTTGAACTAACGGATAGGTGTGAATTAATGTTTATTAAAAGACCCTCAGGTGAACCAGAGGAAATTGGCTGTCTTCAAATTTCGAGACAATTAAAGGATTTTGCACCAGATATTATTGTTGCAATTGGGGGTGGATCTACAATTGATGCAGCTAAATTGGCGAGACTGATTTATGAAAATCCCGAAATTGATTTAAATGAGATAAGCGGCTTACTTGAAAGTATTGAGATAAGAAAAAAGACAACATTTGTTGCTGTACCAACAACATATGGCTCAGGATCTGAAGTAAGTTCAGCGGTTGCAATTACCAAAACTGGGCATACTGGAAAAACAATCTTGGTCTCACATGAAATACTTCCAGAAATTGTATTTCTTGATCCATCATATGGGGTGGATGCTTCTGATAATATCCTTTTTTCGAGTGCAATTGATGCCTTAACACATGCAGTTGAAGGTTATGTTTCTCTCGTTAGGAATCCAGTGCTTGAATCCCTGGCTGGTCCTACGATACGTGATATTCTAGGTGCACTAAAAAATATAGTTTCGGGAGAAGATCGCTATCACTCAATAGAGAAATTATGTTATTCAGCTTATTATGCAGGATTGATACAAAATCACTGTTCAGTTGGATTGACCCATTCCTTTGCACATCAAATGGGAACATTAGGACTATCTCATGGAATTGCCAATGCCACTTTCCTGGTTCCCGTAATGAAATATAATGCTGATAAAGTTGATTCATATGAAAAGCTAAGTCATTTGTGCGGTTTAAGTTCTGCTGAAGAGCTTATTGATAGCATAAGCGAAATTGTAAAGGCTACCGATATTATTCCAGACGCGAACACTTTAAACCAAATTTTAGGGAAAAAAGAACAAATTATAGCGGGAGCAATGGGAGATATTACATTCCAAACCAATCCGGTGCTACTAAGCAGGCAAGAAGTCGAAATTGTATTCACTAACACCATTCATGGTTTGCTAAGTACATAATATGGAAACACAAGATCAGAACCCCATCGAATTAATACTGAGTTCAAATCCATTTACTCTTGATTCTGGACAAAAAAGGAAATTATTCGGCGAAGCTATAAATGCTTCATTTCAGTACCACATTGAAAATAATGAACTCTTTGGTAATTATTGTAGAAATTTTGGATTTTCATTAAGCGAGAATCCTGTTGAGCTGTCAGAATATCCCTATATTCCCGTAAATATTTTCAAAAACAAGCGACTGACATCAGTCCCGGCTGATAAAATCAATGCTATCTTAAATTCAAGTGCTACCTCCGGTGTACCTTCGTCCATAGCAATTGATTCTGTTACAGCAAAGCGACAAAGCTTTGCATCAGCAAAGGTCATGGCAGACTATCTTGGTGGACAAAGACGTCCATTCCTGATTCTGGATGAAGATCCATTAAAATCCAGATCGGCAGATATTCCCGCCAGAGCAGCTGCAACCCGCGGATTTTTGATCCTATCGAGCGAACCGGATTATTTCCTTTACAGTGAAGCAGGTCAGCTACACCTTGATCGCGATAGCTTTATTAAAACCTTACAGCGCTATGAAAACGAGAATATTGAAATATGTATTTTTGGCTTTACATATATCCTGTATGAATATGTCATCAAGGTGCTCCTTGATTCAAAGATTCATTTCAATCTAGCTAATAATTTGAAAATTGCTCACATCGGTGGTTGGAAAAAACTTGAATCTCAGAAAGTCAGTAAATTTCAATTCTTGGATGACGTTTCAAAGGTATTTGGTGTGCCTGAAGATAATATTTTTGATATTTATGGATTCACTGAACAAATGGGCCTTATCTATATCAGTAAAGGAAGCTTTCCCAAAAAAGTACCTACATATTCAGAGATAATCATTAGAGATTTCCAAAGTTTGCAACCAGTTCCAGATGGTGAAAAAGGACTCATTCAAATTCTGACACCTTTACCTAATAGTTATCCCGGTATTTCAGTTTTAACAGAAGATGTTGGAAGGATTGTAAGCCGGGGAACGGATAAATTTGGAAGAAACGGTACTGAATTTGAAGTGATAGGAAGAGCAAAGAAAGCAGAAGCCCGTGGATGCGGTGATATCATGGCGGAATATGTTTCATAAAGGTAAATAATGCCTCTGTATCAAATATCAGTTCCTAACAAACCACAAGTCCAAGATAATTATGATCTAACAGATAATATCATACTGGCGAGCGCTGAGATAAACGATTACGAAAAAACGCTTGATGAGATAAAAGCAAAGGGACAATATTTACGAAAAATTTCAATGAACAGTCTCATAAAATTTTTCGATACTTTTACGCGTGAATTTATCATGACCGCGGACCCTAAGATTCAAACTCAATTAGCGACCCATGGTCTCAGTTTTCTTTTGACATTTTTAAAAAGGAATAACCTTGAGTCAATGCTAAAGGAGAATTTCCATGGAAACCTCACAATTATGGATGAACAGATCTATGTTAAAGGTCTAAATAAGAATCTAATTGCCCAACCAAAGGGTGTTATAACGCATTGGTTAGCTGGTAATGTACCGATACTTGGAATGATCTCATTAATACAGGGCATTCTTACGAGAAATGTAAATGTAGTAAAACTATCCCGAGAAAATGGATTGGTCTTGCCATTATTAGTTTCGTTGATGGTTCAGGTTGAAGCAGAAGTAGACGGAATTAAAATATCAGGTCGTGACATTTTTTGCGGGTGTTTGTTTCTTTATTGTGAGAAAGATGATATCCAGGGGCAACAGTCACTCTCGTTGAACAGTGATATTCGCGTCGCATGGGGAGGAAGAGCGGCTGTTGAAAATGTAATGTCATTGACAAGGAGATATGGTACTGAAGATGTTATTTTTGGCCCAAAATACTCCTTCGCTGTAATTGGCAGGAATTCCATCAATATGAATAAAATCAGTGATTTCATGTACCGGCTAGCTCTGGATGCATCAGTATTTGATCAGCAAGGGTGCAATTCACCACACACAGTCTTTGTCGAACAGGGTGGTGCTCTGGAAGGCGAGCCATTTGCACAGCATCTGGCGAATGCAATGGGAGAGTTGTTAAAGAGAATTCCCAGAAATCAGATATCCTCGGATGAAGCTTATTCGGTGGTAAATATCCGTTCGGAGTATTTCTTTACAGGTAAGGTTTTTTCGTCAGAAGGGACGGAGTGGACAGTTATTTATTCCGAAGAAGAAGGATTAGCGGATGCCTGTTATTCTCGTATTGTATTCGTTCGACCGGTGAAAAATCTGGATCAGGTTTTAAATTATATCAAACCGAAGCAACACCAGACAATTGGACTAAGTATAGCTATGGAGCAGAAGGACGAATTTGTTAAAAAAGCCGCAGCGAGAGGAATTGAAAGAATTACTGAAATAGGAAAAATGACGGTGTATGATCATCCCTGGGATGGAATATTTCCGATGGATAGATTCGTCAGGTGGGTTTCCATATTTTAGAAAATAATTTTGAACGATATGTTAAGATGACGATAGAAAGATTTTTAAGGAATAACCGGTGACCGAATTGAAAGACTATTTGACGTTTTATCATGAATTGCAAATCCCACACAATTCATTCTTTGATTTAGATACAAATCAGAATGTAAAAGAAAATCTGTTAGTTGTTTCTAGCCCATCCAGAATGGGAAATCATTTGATTATGTCGGTTCTTGATGGTCATCCTAATCTACCGCGGATCCCGGGCGAAGATGGTTTTCTCAGTTTTGTTTTCCAACACGCAAACTATGATTACCATAAATTTATCTCGTCACTAAGGTCCGGAGATAATATTGATTATATAACTCATTTGGCTGCCAATGGAGAATTTGATCGATGGGCTGCATTCAAGGAATTGTATAAAGGTGGAAAAACCTTGGAAAAGCATGCCGGTATAGGATCACTAAGATATAAGAAATCAGGCCAATTTAGACAGGTTTCAGAATTTATCGCTCAGGATTACGAAGGACTAACTTTCGATATTGATTACGATGCTTATCTTGTATTTCTTCGACAGCACGCTGGAGACATCCGAAACGCAGAAAATTTTAATGATGTTCTATCGCTTTATTTACAGGCAATACAATTATTGGATTATGATAGAAAATCTGGCCGCTATGACACTTATATAGCCGCCAGCGGGATGCGGACTCAGCTCAAATGGGTATGTCAGACTTTCAAAAATGTGAGGATACTTTCCAGTATTCGCTCATTTCATTCCTATGCCATTTCGCATATTCGCAGTCGATATGGAGATTGCAAACTCACCGATGAATTTGTAACAGAAGCCTGGGAACACTGGTATCATAAGGTTACCGACTTGCTCTGGTTACAGAAAGCATATCCTGAAAAAATTGGATTAGTGCTTTTTGAAGATCTATTAGAAGAACCAATGCAAACACATGAAGCAATCTGCAATCATCTTGGAATTAAATATGATCCGGCTATGCAACAGGCAACAATATACGGGATACCTGTAAAGGGTAACGCCTCCAAATCCAGGAAGAATTCATCAGCAGGAACATTTTACAAACCAAAAGAATTTTTAGATAATGATAGAATCCCTGATGATTATGCAGTTTTATGGAATTACCTTCAGACACGAAAACTAGAATCGGGAAACTAGCCGCCTAAATGACCGCCTTATCTCAGCCACAAAAGCCGAAACCATGTTTTATTATTGCAGAAGCGGGAGTTAACCATAATGGCAGACTGGATCTGGCGCTAGAACTGATAGATGCAGCTGCTATGTCTGGTTCGGATGCAGTAAAATTTCAAACATTTAAAGCAGAAAGAGTAAACAGTATCCACGTTCAAAAACCAGAATATCAGCTAAAATCTACTGATAAGGAAGAATCATTTTTAGAAATGGCAAGAAAACTGGAATTGGATCATTCTGCACATTTACGGTTAATTGATTACTGCAAGACTAAGGGGATTCTATTTCTTTCAGCAGCTCACGATTATGAAAGTATTGAGTATCTGCATGAATTTGGTATGAATATCTTTAAAATTCCATCAGGCGATCTGACCAATCTCCCTTTTTTGAGAAAGGTTGGCAAACTGGCGGAAAGGGTGATATTGTCCACTGGTATGTCGAACATGAAAGAAGTTCGCAATGCTGTTGATATTATCATGGAAAGTGGCATTGCATTGGAAAATATTACTGTATTGCAATGTAACACTGAGTATCCTACACCCGTGGAGGACGTCAATCTTCTGGCAATGGACACCATTCGTAAGGAATTAGGAGTATCCGTTGGATATTCGGACCACACACAAGGTATTGTTATTCCGATTGCTGCTGTGGCAATGGGCGCAACAGTGATTGAAAAGCATTTTACCCTTGATAGATGCATGAAAGGTCCAGATCATAGTGCCAGTCTTGAACCTGCTGAATTAAAACAGATGGTTGCAAGTATACGCAAGATCGAAGCTGCCATGGGGGATGGAGTGAAAAAACCGAGCAATAGTGAGCTTAAAAACATCAATATCGTACGAAAATCAATTGTAGCGAAACATGCTATTTCAAAAGGAGAATTGTTTTCTAAGAAAAATCTTACTATCAAACGACCTGGAACTGGTGTTTCGCCGTTGAAATGGGATTCTATTATTGGTACAAGAGCTGACAAAGACTACAACGAGGATGACTTAATTTCGTGAGTAATAGAAAAATTTGCATTGTTACCGGAACCCGCGCAGAATATGGGCAACTTTACTGGCTATTAAAGGATATTAAATCAGACCCGGTATTAGATTTACAGATTATTGTTACTGGTACGCATCTTTCTCCTGAATTTGATTTGACATTTACAGAAATAGAATCAGATGGTTTCCAGATTGATAAGAAAATTGAAATGCTGTTGTCTGCGGATACAGCTGCTGCAATCTCAAAATCAACCGCACTAGGGTTGATTGGGTTTGCCGATGCGCTTGATTCACTAAGTCCCGACCTGATCGTTCTACTTGGCGATCGTTATGAAATGTTAGCTGCAGCCATTTCCTCATTTTTTGCCAATATCCCGATTGTACATCTGTGTGGAGGTGAGAAAACAACCGGTGCTGCTGATGAATCCATTAGACATGCAATCACAAAATTTTCCTGGTACCATTTAACATCGGCTGAGGAATACAGTAAACGCGTACTTCAATTAGGTGAACATCCGGATCGCGTCTTTACTGTTGGAAGTCTTGGGGTTGATTCAATTAGAAGGACATCTTTCCTTGATAAAAAGGAATTATGTAGACAAACCGGAATAAAGTTTGGACTGAAAAATTTACTTATCACCTATCATTCTATCACACTGGAGAAAAAATCATCTGAGAAAAGTTTCGAAATACTTCTAAGTGCTTTAAACAATCTGAATGATACTCAATTAATATTTACCGCTCCTAATGCTGATAAAGATGGTCGTATTATTATAAAAATGATAGAAGACTTTGTATCAGATCGTCAGGGACAAGCATTTTTTGTCCCGAGTCTCGGAAGGATTAAATACTTGTCTACTCTACAGTATATTGATGGTGTGGTTGGAAATTCTTCAAGCGGATTGACTGAAGTGCCTAGTTTTAAAATTGGTACTGTGAATATTGGTGATCGACAAATGGGCAGACTTCGCACTGAGAGCGTGATTGATTGTAAAATAGATACAAAATCTATTCTTGATTCCATAGCCCAACTGTATAGTGCCACTTTTAAGGAAGTAATTAAAAACGCTCATAACCCTTATGGAGACGGATATACTTCAGATCGAATATTAAACATTCTTAAAACTCAGCCACTCCCCACGAATCTTAAAAAGGAATTTGTGTCAGTATGAAAGACTTAACTGTTCATCCGGAGATTACAATCCGTCAGGCTATGAAGACGCTGATAAAAACTGCAGAGAAATGTTTATTGGTAGTTGACTCAAAACAGCAATTATTGGGGACACTAACCGATGGGGACCTAAGACGCAGTATCTTGGTGGGTACAGATGTGAATTCAAGTATAGAGGGAAGTTATTGCAAGGAACCCCACTATCTTACCAGAGGCCATTTCACACCTGATGAAGCAGGTGAAATAATGACTTCTAATAAGATTGAGCTACTACCTATCGTCGATAACCAGAAAGTGGTAGTGAATTTTACAACTTGGGAGAAAATTTTTGGTAAAATTGATAATAAAGAGAAACAAGTACTGGATGTGCCTGTGGTGATTATGGCTGGTGGGAAAGGAACACGCCTGGAGCCATTTACCAAGGTTCTTCCCAAACCGCTGGTTCCTATTAATGACAAACCGGTTATCGAACATATCATAGAGCAATTTACAGTTCTGGGTTGCAAAGATTTTTATTTGACTGTGAATTTTAAAAGCAGAATCATGAAAGCGTATTTTGAGGAGCTTCAGCCGGAATATAGGGTTGATTATATCAAAGAGGAAATTCCACAGGGAACGGCTGGAAGTCTTCACTATCTGGTAAATAAGTTTAAAAAACCATTTTTTGTAACAAACTGTGATATCATAATCAAAGCAGAATATGATGATTTGTATGATTTTCACATAGAAGGTGGCTATGATATCACGCTAGTTGCATCCATGAAGGCATATACCATACCATACGGAACCTGCGTTCTGAATGACGACGGACATCTGAAGAAAATACATGAAAAACCACAATATGATTTGCTGATTAATACAGGTTTATATGTAGTTAATCCATCTGTTTTACAATTAATTCCAGCAGATAAAATGTATCATATAACTGATTTAATCGAAGATATAAAGAGAAGAAACGGTGGAAAAGTTGGCGTTTATCCAATTGATGATGAAAATTGGATTGACATTGGTCAGTGGTCAGAGTACAAAAAAACTGTTGCCGGGTTTTGATGACAGAAAATTTTTTTACAGTTATACCTGCAAGAAAAGGCTCCAAGGGGATTCCAAATAAAAATCTCCAGAAAATTGGAGGAAAACCAATTTTACAGTACACTCTTGAAGCCGCAAAGTTTTCAGTTGAAATAGATTCAACCATATTAAGTAGTGATGACCCTGGTGCAATACAGCTGGCGAAGCTTATCGGAATTGAGGCACCTTTTATCAGGCCCGAACAAATTGCCCTGGATGAGTCAACGACAATTGATGTAATTATCCATGCATTGGAATGGTATAAGGTATCCCATAAACAGTTACCTGAATTTGTAGTCTGTTTGCAACCCACGTCGCCATTCAGAACCTCAATGGACATAGATGAATCCATTCGCGCTTTTATGAAAGCTGGTGCAGAGAGCCTGATATCCGTTTGTGAGGTTAGTCAGCATCCATCTGATTGTATATACGAGAACGAAAATGGGACGATTGAACAGGTGTTCAAACCTTCCCAATCTTCTGGAGTAGGCCGTCAGAAATTTTCAAAAGTTTACTTTATTGATGGCAGCATTTATATCAGCAGGACTTCAAGATTCTTGGATAAGCGCTCCTTTATTGATACAAATACATATTTGCATGTTATAAATAAAAGTCATGCCCTTGATATTGATGAGCCTTTTGATCTGGAATTAGCACGAGCCATGGAGAATTACGGGCGACTAAGAGATTCCAGTTTATTTGACTTATAGGAGATAATATTACTATTACAGAAAAGATATTTGATTTTATTTTAAGAACAAATGTTAAGTCAGGTGTTGGTGTTCTTGGCCAGTTGCCTGATTTATTGGAAGAGAGAAACTTTAAACGGATCGGATTTGTGATCGATGGTAATCTTTATAACAATATACCATCTCTGAAAAATCTCGTTGCGAAGTGTCGGGTTAAATTTGGTTCTGTTCTGGTCCATTTGTACCAGGAACCTGGTGAGCCAACATATCAGTATTTGGATCAAGTGAAACTGGATTTTAAGGAAGGTAAAAACCCATTGGTGGATTGTTTGGTGGGTATTGGAGGTGGAAGTGCAATTGATCTGGCAAAAGGTATTGCAACATTGGCGACGAATCATGGAAAAGCAATTGAATATCTCGGTTTTCCCAAAGGATTGAATCCTTCTATTCCAGTTATAGCAGTTCCTTCCACGGCTGGAACCGGTACGGAGTTAGCTTACAACGCTGTGTTTATTGATACCGATTCCATGACAAAACTCGGGATTAACACAACCAATAATTATCCAGTTCTTTCTCTATTAGATCCTGAAATTGTATCATCTGCTCCCCGTTCGGTTATTATTGCTTCAGGCACCGGGGCTTTGGGGAGATCACTTGAAACTTTTGTAACACCGGTAGGAAATGAGATATCACGAATTTTTTCAAAAGAAGCCTTTCGCTTGATTATGAGTGCTCTTCCAAAAGTTCTGTCGAATCCTAAAGACATGGAAGAGTGGTCAAGGATGCAATGGGGTGCATTTTTTTCGATGGCAGCCCTTTCGAATTCAAGTAGTGGCGCAGCTGGTCCAATTTGTTACTATCTGGCCACTAATTGTGATGTGCCACAGGGTCTCGGGCTTGGTATGAGTGCGGTCCGGTTTGCTCGGCTTAATCATGAGCGAGGTTATTATGGGTATGAAGAGTTATTTGAATTATTAGATACGACGTCTGAAAAACCTGGCTCTAAACTAGAGAAAAGTGGTTACGTTGTGGAAAGGGTTGAACAGTTATTCAATGAAATAAAAGTTCCTCAAGATCTGTCATCCTTTAATATCAATCCATTACATTATAAATCCTTGTATGAATTTTGTACAGTAACAGCTAAGGGCGCATTTGCAAATAATCCTATTCAATTAGATAATGAAGAAATAGGGAAAACTATAAGGAGTTTATTAGTAGATTGAATGCCTTACCAAAAAGTATATATTCGAAAAAAGGAATGAACATTATTAATTATAAAAGTATTCTTATTAATGGGAAAAATTTTAAGGAGTAATAGTTATGCCAGGGTTTGAATTAATTGGCAAAGAAGAGCAACAAGCTGTTAATGAGATTTTTACTTCAGGCTCGTTGTTTTATAATGGTAAACGGGTTAAACAATTCGAAGAAATGTTCGCGCAATATCTTGGAATGAAGTATGCTGTAGCAGTTTCATCTGGGACTGCAGCTCTAAAAACAGCATTGATAGCAGCAGGGATTGGTAAAGGTGATGAAGTCATAACGCAGGCATTCACATTCATTGCAACTGTAGAGGCCATTTTGGATGTGGGTGCAAAACCTATAATTGTAAATATAGATGAAACCTATAATATGGATACCATTGAATTAGAAAAAGCTATAACTCCTTCAACAAAAGCGATTATTCCTGTAGATATGTTGGGTGTAGCAACTGAAGTTGACCGTATAAATGCTATTGCTAAGGAACACAACCTTGTAATAATAGATGACTGTTGTGAAAGCTTAGGTGCTGAATGGGGTAATAAAAAACTGGGGACGGACTATGATATGGCTGTTTTTAGTTTTGATAATGGAAAAACTATTACTACAGGTGAAGGAGGCATGATTGCTACTAACAATTTAGACTGGTATAAACTATGTATTGAATATAGAGACCACGGCCATGAAAATAATCCTAAAAAACCTCGTGGAAGAGACACTCATCGTATACCTGGTTTTAATTTTCGTACAACTGAATTAAATGCAGCTATTGGCATTCAACAATTAAAAAAACTGGATTACATTGTGGAGTCAAACCGACGCAATTATAAAATTTTAAAAAATGAAATATCAGATATAAATGGGTTAAAATTTAGAAAAATACCGAGTAAATGTACGCCTTTGTGCGATACACTTATTTTTAATTTTCCCACAAAAAATGTGGCTACAGAATTTGTAGCTTTGATTAAGCAGAATGGTCTGAACACAAAAAATGTACCTGATGCCATAGAATGGCATTTCGCACCTTATTGGGATCATATTTTTGATAAATTTGATTTTCAAAATGGGGACATTTGGGACTCAACGAAATTTTCATCGGATATGCTTGATCGAAGTGTAGCAATTCCAATTATGGTTAAAATGCAAAATGATATTATTTTGGAAACTGGATCAATAATTCGATCTATGGCAGAAAAAGTATTAAATAATTAAGGCAAATTAGTATAGCTAAAATTTATGGAAAGAGGATTTAGATGAAAATTGTTGGAATGATTCCTGCAAGAATGGGGAGCACACGAGTGAAGAATAAAAATCTTCGTTTAATTAACAATAAACCATTGATTCAGTATATTATTGATTCTGCATCGAAATCCAAATTATTAAATGATCTATATGTCAATTCGGAATCAACAATATTTAAAGAAATTTCCGATAAAAGCGGGATAAATTTTTATCATAGAAGCGAAGAATTGGCCTCAGACAGTGCAACAAATGATGATTTTGCTCTTGACTTTATGAAGAGGGTGAACTGTGATATTCTCATTCAATTATTACCGACTTCTCCTTTTTTAAGTACAAAGGAAATTGATGATTTTATTAAAATCATGATAAACAAAAAATATGATACCTTAATTTCAGTCTCGGAAGTAAGAATAGAGTCAGTATTTAAAGATCAGCCAATAAATTTTAAGCAAAAGAAGCAAACCCCGCCATCTCAATTTTTGGAGCCCATAAAAGCCTATGCATGCGGGATCATGGGTTGGAAGGCAGACAATTTTAAGCAGAATATTCAAATGTACGGTGCTGCCTATCACGGTGGAGATGGTAATATAGGTTTTTTTGATTTAAAGGGGTTCTCAACAGTTGATATTGATAATGAAGAAGATTTTATTCTTGCGGAGGCAATTGCCACTTCCTTAGGCAAGGAGGGGAAATCTCCCGAATATTATGATTCTGAAAAGTATCAGGAAATTGCAGATGCCAATGTTGCCCGAATTTTAAAGGATGATGGAGTTAAATCAAATAACCAAAAAAAATTCAATCTAGAAAAGGTGGATATCCAGGAAATTATTAAGAGGAATGGGAGAGAAGAATCATGGTCCCACACAGTCATTAATTCTCCATCGAACAGTGCAACTCTCATTGCGCAATTGCCTGGCGAAGGTAACCGTCTACATTATCATCATGATTGGGATGAGTGGTGGTACATAGTCGAGGGGAAATGGGAATGGTTAATTGAAGGAGAAAGCAAAATCATTAGAAAGGGTGAAGTGGTTTTCATTGAAAGAAATAGAAAACACAAAATCACGGCCACTGGAGACAAAATGGCCATTCGGCTTGCTGTTAGCCGTTATGATGTAGATCATGTATATTTAAAAGATAATTATCAAATAAAGTGAATAGAAGTTCAATATTTAAACGTAAAATAGATTTTACTCAAAGTCAGGGATCTTATTTAGTTGATAAAGATTCTGGAGAAAAATATCTTGATTTTTTTGGACAATATGCAACTTTATCTGTAGGGTATAATCATCCGATTTTTAAGACATCTGAATATCTGGATGAAATTAACAGGGTAGCTCACCAGAAAATCACAAATTGTGAAATACTGTCAGAAGAATCAGCTGAATTTGATAAATTATTTCGGTCATTTACTTCCAAAGGGGTTTTTACTCATTATCACTATTCCTGCACCGGAGCATTGGCCATTGAAGCAGCTATTAAAAC
>PBFM01000059.1 GCA_002718655.1 Fidelibacterota bacterium | reverse complement strand
GTACAACTAAATTTCTATTGTTGTTGGAACCCCAAAATTCACCAGTAACAACGCCACGAATCGTAACTTGCTCTCCATCAAGAGGGCTAGCATCATCAGTATCAGGGTCTGAAACAAATTGAATATCATATATTGCGGTAATATCATTTGCATGAGAGGTAGTAAAGTTCAAGGTGTCACCTATAAACGGATCAAGAGGGTCATGATTACTATCAACTAACCAAATACTAAAGACATGCTCACCGTCATCTAAATCTGTTAGGCTTATTGGATCGATTGAATAATGCATTACTGGTTCATTGTCATCTAATACATAATGAATATGCCCATCAGAATTATCTCCATCAGAACCTATGTTAAAGTTTGACACAGAAAACTCTATGCTTACTTGATCAGATGAGATAGTTGCACCATCTTGCGGAGAGATTATGCTAATGGAAGGACCATCAACTGTAATTTCATGAGGATGAGAACCAAGATATTCCCAGTTGTCTTGTTCAAGAACATGCCACTCCGAATCATCTTCATTGGTACCTGCAGAGCTTATCCAATCTCCCTCGTTCCCTTGCGTAACATCTGCTTTTCTTACCAAAGTATGTTCTGCCGTACCATTTTCAACTCCTGCTACATCCCATCCAGTTCCAGGATCCCCACCTTCTAAGGTGCCAATCATATCTAAGATAGTGGTGTCACCACCATCTATCTGTGCAAGTGCCCTTACATCATCTCCATTGAAAGCAGCAATGTACCAAGGATCTGCATAGGCAAGTGTCTCATCTGCCAGTGCAAGTATGGTTGCATCTGCTTGGGAACTTGCAATTACGTATACATCCCCAACGTCTATCGAGGCACCAGTTTCAAATGTAAATGTTTCACTCCAAGGATTACCATTGTAATTACCTAATATTACAACATCATCGAGTGAAACAGTCTCACTTGTTCCATTAAAGATCTCAAGATATTTATTATTTGAACTTCCTTCAGCATATTCTGAAAAAAATAGACCAGTAAAGTCTAGTGGAACTTGAGCAGGCACACTGAATGAGTGTGTATATACCTCATCACCGCCATTACCTGAATTTCCACCAGTTGCCAACCCAGAAACACTAAAAGTTACGTTTCCCACATCAGATGAAGGTGCAATCCAATCAAAAACCCAAGAACCTGAGGTTGTTGGACTGTTTTGCTGTACATAGTTTCCGTTCATTTCTGCATTTTCTGAGTTTGGGTTCAATGATATTACTCCAGCAACAGTCTCACCAGACTGAGCAATAGCCTGAAAACCATAACCTCGATCATTGTCACCAGTTACATTTACGGTTATTTCATAAGTTTCTCCAGGAACATAGCTATCAGGTAATCCTGAAAAAGCTACACTACCATCTCCAGTATTGACATTACCAGAATGACATGAAGTGCAGTTATTAAAGTTTGGTGCATTATTTGCATGGCCTTGGTTAGGCCCATTTGAGTTAGCAAAAAGCATATAATGCACTAGAATGATTAAAATGTTTTTTTTCATTTTTTTTCCTTGATCTATTTTATTATCAAAAACTTTCCTTCTTTTATCTTACCTGATACTTTATCCTCAACAGTAAAAAGATATAATCCCGATGCTGTCGCCTGATCATTCATAGTAATCATATCCCAGGCATGCTCTCCTCCAGCCATAATGGGATTTTTACTCTGATCAATGTTAGAGATATCTTGTCCTTTATAAGACTCATCATGATCAATCACATCTACAAGATCACCTGCCAATGAGAAAATTCTTATTTCTGCCACCATAGGTAAATTTCTAAACCATATCATCTTATTTCTACTACCATAACCATCCCACAGAGCTTGCCCCCTATATGGGTTTGGGTAAACACTTGGCGTACCGGTCCATCCTTCAGTATCTGATATGGTCTCTCCAGGATAAACGTATACTCTATTAGAAAAAATAGAGCTCTCCAAACTTTCCAGATTAGCATCGGGATCACCGCTATCATATGCTGTTATCGCATAGTAATTTAACCAACCATCTTTAATTTCTGAATTCACAAATTTATATTGATAAAAGACACCATTAATGTTAACACTATCGGGTTCTCCATTATCATTGGTTATCTGTACAGTAGAAAAACCAGTGTTATATCCTATTTCATTCTTTTTATCTATTTCTAATAATAAGGAGAATTCTCCTAATGATTCATTATTTGTTTTTCGAGCACCATAAACTCTATAACCTTCAAAATCCATTTGCTGGCTTATCGGGTCAATAAATGATTCTGCGTTATTTTTCCAATATATGGCTACCTGTCTTGATTGAATCTCTACTTGCATTGTAGGTTCTGGAGGAGGTGCGGGTAAAATATATCGATCTATCTTTTGATTTTCATTTGTATCCTCACCCTCATCCAAGATGTTATTTCGATTTTTATCTTCACCATCATAAGCTTTCTGGGCCCAATCATGATTAATATGTAAATTTCTTTTTCTTTCAGGTGAATCACCACTACTGACATCAGCCCAGAGTCCACAAACAATTGTGAATGCTATCTGACAAGTCTCTCCAGGGGCAAGAGTCCATGACGTTGAATCAGAATTAGCTCTTGACCCCAGCGGACCTGCTGATAGCAAAAATAGCCAGCTATTTTCTGCTGAAGGGTAACCCTCTGCAGTATATTCAGCTCCTGTTCCTTGAGGTACAGAGGAGGACATTTTTTCATATCTTTCGCTATCTAGAATTGGCATGCTATATGCTGGATAGTCGCTGTTATTTGAATTGGTCCATACCCATTGTGAATAATTTGTATTTAGATATTCCATAGGCACTGAGCCACCTAAAACTGACATACCTAGATAAGATTCTGCCCATCCATCATCACCATCACCATCATATTGATATGCAATATCTCTTTGAAAACCCGCCTCATCGATTGTTTGATCAAATCCATTTAAATTATCATACCATGTAAAACCACCTCCTGGTGTGTAATAATCCGTGTAATTAAAATTTGCTATTGAAGGGTCAGCCCATATTCCAGCATATATGTCTTTTATCGTATCAGCTGATGAATTTTCAAAGGTATAGTTCAATATTACAAAAGCATCGGCATATGAATAATTCCATGAATAACTTTCAAGGTAAACATCAAGGCCAAGAGGATTGTGATTTGGGATGTTAAAACCATCTGCTGATGACTCACCATAATCTTTAAAATGTGCGAGCATATCTTGGTGTGATAGTGCCTCTGGTGAATAATATTGTGCCATTGAATCTTGATTTGTTGATGAGATAGAAGATCGAATTATGATTTGATTTTCTGAAATAAATTCAAAACCCTCACTTCCCGAGTCAAATACCCCATCGACAATTGAAGTAGAAACTCGTCTTTCACCATTTACAATGCCTCCAACCCAAAGTCCGGCATATGAAAAATGCTCTATTTGTTCGCGTGCAATTTGTGTTTTCTGTTTATATTGACAAGAAGGATGTATGCTACCATCCTCCATACGGTTCCAACCATTTCCTAATATTCCAAAATTCGTTATTGTAAGTCCCAGGTTGCCTACCGATGTATATTTATCATATTCATCAATTATGGTTTGCATATTAGTCAAAGATCTATCCTGACTAATTAATGATGAGAATACAATACAATAAAAAAGAATAGATCGCATTTTATTTCAGAAAAATAGCTTTCCTTATCTTCGTCTTATTTTCATAAGCAAATTTAAATATGTAAATACCCGATGGCTGTCCATTAGCACTCCAAGTAATTTCATTTTTACCAGGATATATGATTCCATTTATTAATGTTTCAACTATCCTGCCAGAAAGATCATAAACATCAACACTCAAACTAACTTCAGTTGTATTATGCATTCTTATCGTAATATAAGAATTAAATGGATTTGGGTAAATGGAAGAAATAGAAAATCTTTCAACATGAAGTGACTTATGGTTCATATACAGTGAACCATCATAGCGATAACCCGGTGTTCCTAGATCCCCCAAACCATATTCTGCGGTAGATGGATGCCAACTCTCAATGATACCATTATCAGCACTCACATCATGTAATTCCATTGAAATTCCATTCGAGAATGCCCAAGATTCTGAATAATGTACTTCATCGACTATAGAACCATCACCGTTTAGCAAGATTATTTCATCATCACCATTTGAAAGAGAGAAACCATCATATTCATATTCCGATGAAAAACCACCGTTATATAATGAATCTCCATTTCGTGCAAGAACAAAATACTCATCTGGCATAACAAATATATTTGAATCATACGAAAAAAGTTGATGCTCCTCTCCCCCCAAATCTTTGATATACCATCCATTTATGTTGATTATCGAATCTGTCTTGTTCGTTATTTCAAACCACTCTCCATAAGAATCTGAAACTCGGGATGGATTTACCATTATTTCAGTGATAATAATTCCATCATCAGAATAAGTTAGATCATTGAACCAAACATCCATATACACAGGCAAATGGTCTGATGCATCGTGCAGAGCATCTGCGATTTCATCACTCACTGAATCATTACTCCCATTATTTATGGCTTGGTTAAAGTGATTGCCATCATTACCAAAAGCCCAGTATGTATTCTCAACATAATACATCTCAGATACATCAGAAGTAAGTGCCTGTGAAACAAATAACCAATCAAATCTATCATCCATTCCACCAGTTGCTCCACCTCCGAAATTTGAAGTTCTAGGAGATTGAGTATGAACATCAGCAAAAGAGCTATTATTATGCCAATGGCCAATGCGATCTATTGGGTCGAATAACCTTCCATCGTTATCATCAGTTGATCCTATTAACATTTGAAATGCTGGTTCTGAGGATGAATTATTTGAATAAATATTGAAATCACCACCAACAATAAAATAGCTATTTGAAGAAAGGTCATCTAAATGGTTACGAAGTATGGTAGCCTCTTGGAGCCTTTCCGTAGCATTTGAGCTACCTGAACTAGCTTTCAGATGTACACCATAAACCTTGAACTCAATACCAGATGCCTCATGTGACATTGCCCATTCAATCACATCTCTTGTTCCAGATGACTGAGCAGTGTTAATAACATCCGTATTAAGAAAAGTAAAGATATCATGCTTATAATAAAGCGCAATATCCTGTTGAGCGCTCTGGTTGGTAAACGTACCAGAAGACCAAGTATTAGAGTTGATAATGTCTAAAACATCAGTTTTGAAAGAAGAGAATCCAGATTGACCAATTATTTCCTGCGTAATAATTAAATCTGGTTGAATGGCATCAATAATTGTAACATAATCATCTATTCTACCATCGCCATCACCATTATAGTTTAATAGATTATATGTCATAATTCGAGCTGTTGATGCATTTGCATAGCAGAAAAATATTGATAATAAAAAATACCTCATTTAGAAATCAACATATGCCTCTATTTTCCCAATTTCAATGCCATTGTGATTTATCAACTTTTTAACACTGAAATGGTCTAGTTTTTTCATTTCTTCTTTTGTCAATAGTTCCAAATGATCTAACATTTTCATGGAGGCAACTGGCATCGCACGAAAATTACCATCTAATATTTTTAAAGCAATACCTATAGGACCGTGACGATCACTTTTTATTGCAAACCCTCTTATTGACTCACCTCCTATTTTTGTTATCGCACGTCCATTCAAAGCTTCTATAAATAATGAATCAAAATGGTTACTGCCTCCAATCATTTCAGGATATGATGACATTGCATTAAAAATTCTTGAAAGTTCATCGTACTTACACTCTGCTAATTTTTGATACATTATTGCTATAGTTTGCAAACTCATAAAAGGCGTGGGAGCAGAACAACCATCTCTCTGAATTGGTATATCATCTAAACCAATCAAATCTTTGACATATTCCATTATTTTTTTTTGGACAGGGTGATCTTGTTCAACGTATCCATCTATATCAACACCAATGCGCCTTCCAAGTGCAAGCATCCCAGCATGTTTCCCACTGCAATTATTATGAAGAGGGTTTGGACCTTCATTCCTTGCAATCATCTGGTGCCTTGTATTCTTATCAGATGGGTAATGTGAACCACATTCATAATAATCCTTATTAAGACCTAGTTTAGAAAGCATGGACTCTGCTGTCTCTACATGCATAGGCTCTCCTTTGTGCGATGCACACATTAGTGCTAATTCTTTTTCATTAAAACCAGCTTCATCAACAGCGCCTAACTTTACAGAAGCTGCGGCTTGAAAAGGTTTTAATGATGAGCGAATACAGGTCAGATAGTGGGGGTCGCCAGAACTAAAAAAAGGCTGACCCGTCTGATCAACAGCAACAGCAAAAGCAACATGAATACTCTCAGTCATATCACCTCTAGTCACTCTGCAAGAGATAGCCATAGTCTAATGAAGCATCCTTGAAACAAAGTCAAACTTGTAACCTTGTCTTTTTAACTGGGGAATTTTTTCTCTCAAAACCTTTAGTGTTTTGGGCTTTACGTGCCCAATCCCTATGGCAAAACCTGATTTTTCAGATTTTTTTACTAACTTCATTAATTGTTTCTCAATTTTAATTTCATCATCATCATTATCCAAAAATATATTCCTCCTTGCGGTAGGAACACCAAAAATTTCCATTGTAGTTTCACCTATTGTTTCTACTGTTGTTCTGCTATCAATGTAAAATAATCCTTTATCTTTTAAAACTCTAGCAACATTAGCCATTACACCTTGATCAGCAGATGCCTTGGAGCCTTGATGATTGTTCATCCCTATTGCTGTTGGTATTTGTTTTAATGCATTCTTTAATCTTCTTTCCATTGTTTCATTATCCATATCTGTTTTTAAAACAAATTCCTCTTCACCATATGTCCTGCCTGTATTTTCCATTGGCATATGAACAATAACCTCAAATCCTGCATTAACCGCCTTTTCTCCAAATGAGGTACTGTACTGATGCCCAGGAATTATGGCATATGTCATATTAGCATCAATTTCTAAAAACCCATCAGAAACATTATCATTACGGTACCCAAAATCATCTATAATTATTCCAATGACACCTTTTAATTCTGGATTTTTAATCTCAGGAAAAATCTTATGAGGTTTCTCATCAAATGTTTTTTCTTGGAGTTTTTCTTCCTGAGACTCTATCTCAACCTTTTCCATTTTCTTTTGAAGAGATAAATCTTTATTTCGGTCATCCATTTTTTTTAAAATAATGAGCAAAACCATTATTATAAAAATAAGGATGTAAATGATTGATGATTTTAAATCAAAATTATTCAAGGCAGTAAAATTCTTAGTGAAAGCAGGCTTGGTAGCCCTAGACCTTGTGAACCCATACGTATTCCATATGTAATTTGGTATTGATCCATTTTCAAGCCAACTCCTGCTGATGATTCAGTTACATTTTCTGATATTGAATATCCAGTATATATATTAAACCGATTCCACTGAAAATGATTTCCAAAATTAAGTTTATAACTAGAAATAATAGAATTTAATTCAAAAGATCCAAAAACCTCATTTTGATACTGTTCAAATCTTATCTTTTTTGATATACCAAATGAAATTCGTCTTGGTAAAGATGGGTTTTTTAAATAAAACTCCGACATTGCACCAATGTTTTGCATTGAAAATCCCAATGTTAATCCATTATTCAATTTCATTGCATATCCAATATTCAAAGATAAGCCTTTTGAATTTTCTGTATATACGCCAAACTGTATGTAGGAAAAAGTAAAACCATATCGATGAACCGATCGTTTAAAAGACATTCCTCCGTTTAATAAGAGGCCATATGCATTAAAACTTGATAAAGGATCATCTTCAGGAATATTATTTCTAAACTCGAGATCATCAAGTCCAAAATATTTTAACCCAAAATGAGTAATTCCCTTGTTAATCTTTAAATTATAACCAATCTGGGTAAGTGCTACACCCCCAAACCAATTTCCCCTATTAAGAGTTAAATAAGGCCCCTTTTCCAATGCAATACTTAGAGCAGGATTGAAAGAAGAAAGACCAGCTGAAGTTGGATGGCTACCCATACTTAATTCCTCAACAGATGATGGAAGAAGCAATATCTGGGTTCCCATTCCCATAATGGGAAAGTAAAAAGAAAAAAATAAATTAAAAATTGAACGCATATGATATTGTGTGAGCTGGTTGAGAGGCCCAATCTAACGAATAAGCATAATCAATGTGCGAATCATTATAATTAAACAATCCATATCTATACCCTACACCAATTGCTAGTTTACCATTGCCGTATCCACCTCTAATGAAATATTGCTCTAAAATCCCATATTCTAATCCCAATCTTGGCTGTATTGATAAATAAGTGTCATGGTCTGTAATTAAACCTATGTCACCAACCACATTTAGCATCTTTTTATAATACCTAGAGCCTATGCGATAGATAGTTGGAAATTCTTCTTTATAAGGACCTCCTTCAGCATAAATATCATTTGTATCCCATTGATAATTTGAACTTATATCTTGTACCATAATACCAAAAGAAATATTAGAACCAGATTTAACTAAAAGACCAAGATCAAACCCAATACCTGATCCAGATACCTGATCTGAATCAGTAATTGGTAGATCATATCTTATGATCTTAAAGTTTGCTCCTAAGGATAACCATGGGAGGATTCTTTGTGCAAAGGTAATCATGATTGCATTCTCACCTGTTTGCATTTCTGATGATTTCATTCCAGTGCTATAACGACCCTGAATCTTATTAACACCACCAGATACCCAAGCCAGACCTACTCCAGCAGTTGGAGGAAGAGCCATTGAAAAACTAGTAGATGTCAATCTTCTGTCTAAAGTTAGATTAGTGTACGAACTTCCAAAATGCTTCCTTAAAAGAAATGCAGACCATGCTGGATTGTGGAATACTGGGAAGTTCTGATCTAACTCTGCTGTAAAACCGCCACCCATTGCTAATGATCTTGCTGTCATTCCCATTCTAAAAAAGCTTCCAGATTGTCTCCCCCAATCTTGTGCATTGATAGCTGCTAAAAACAATATTAAATATATTATTACGGTTCTACTCATTTAACTAAGATTAGTTTATCCCAAAAATAACGGGGGCTTGAATTAATCGACGGTGAGTATTTCATACGAATAAAATAAACACCATTATCGACCATAAATCCATTCATATCACGCCCATTCCACTTTAATGCTCCATTATATGTGTTGAGATCATAATCATATTGATAGACCTTCTCCATTGCAAAATTGAAAATGTCTAACTCTACGTCTCTATTAATTATTGTCCCTGTATGGAATCGTACGTATCCTTCATTTCCTGATTGGTTATGATGATTAGGAGAAAAAGGATTAGGATATGCATAAAAGTCTAAAGTGTCATACTCAGTTTGAAATATTGTCCAACTACTTCCGTTAAGGTCTGATGAGTACGCTGCACCATTAGATGTACCAATCCATAAATTAGATTGCCCATTTCTCTCATCTATGACGGAGGTGTATACAACATCAGTAAGAATTTCATCGCGTGACATAAACGTTGTATCAACTGCTGGAGAAAAAACAGCCCAATTTTCCCCATCATAACTCTTCCACAATCCAGATTTACTTGATGCAAGGACCAAAGAATCTCTTGCAGTAATATTATATATTCTTTGTCCAAGAAGTGTAGTTTGCCACGTTAGTCCTCCATCTCTAGTGTAACTTAAACCACGTGTTTCGCCAGGTGTGTCCGCGTTCATTGTTGCGGCCCATATTGTGGTCCTGCCCTCCCATTTTTGACGAGCTAAGCCAACTACAAAATTACCAGAAAGATCTGGGTATGAGTAATGCACCCACTCGATACAATTGAATTTTTGAATATTCCCTGGAGAGACTTCAACCCACTCATCAATCATGATACCTCTATTGACACCATTTGCAGTACCGACCCATACTGTGTCACCATTAACCAATACAGAAAATGCCTTGTGATTATGATTGCCACCATCAGCTGGGTCTCTGGGATTCAAAAAATAACCGGGTAAGATGTTATCGTCCTCATTGAATCCAGTACAAAGTGATAATGAATCCTGATCATCCATTGGCATTGGAATAACTTCCCAAATTTTTGTGTTAAGATCATATCTTCTGAGCCCGCCCGCCCAGCTAGCTATCCAAAGATAATCACCACTTAACATTGCATCATATGTAACATTAGCCTCAGGAACAGTTACCGGTAAACTGCGGAAAAAGCCCTCGCCAAATGGCCTTAAAGTATCAGATTCCAAATCTATTGGTTGCTGTAAGTAAATCCAATCTATACCTGAACTATCATTTATCTGTTGTGAATTATATGTCAAGGTTAAACCAAGCCCTACCTGAATTGTACCATTGTCACCTGAAAACGAGACTACCATAGTATCATTCATAACAGATATGGCAGGGATACCTCCGTATGGAACTAATTTAGTAGTTTGCCCATTTACTAAGGAGTCAGTTGTGAACCTGTGGCTGTATATTTTATTACCATCATGAAGCGCTAAACCCTGACCGGTTCCAAGCCAGGTTAGAGAATCACCCATTAATCTAATTTCTGCTATCATATTGCTTGATAGACCCTCAGTAAGGAATGTATCACTGTTCACGGAGTTAAGCGAAAACATCTCTGGTGAGTAAGATTGTGAAATGAGTAAGGAAAAAAATACCAATATTCCGATGAATTTACTCTTCAGCAATGATAATCTCATGTTCTATTATGTTGCTATATTGATTATTTAAATCTTGCGCAATAAAACGCCAGCGAAACGTCCCTGTTCTTGTTTGAAATGTAGGGTCATCAAACCCTGTACCATAAACAGGAATTCTAAATGAAAATATACCATCTCCTTCTATCAAATCGCCACTTGTAATATTTGGCTCGTATAATATCTGATTACTACCATCATCATATAAGTATATGTGGCTACCATCATTCATCAATGAGTCACCTTCAATATGGAATGAGGTAAATCCAACCCATTTTATTGTTTCAAGGCCATCAGCGTCAAATACCTCCGCACTAACAGAGTGTAGGCTAAAAGTCTGTCCAAGAGGTAATAAGATAGTATCTGGTGCAGTAATCGAATCTATCCTAGGAATAATATTCCCCAATGATAAAGAATCATAAAGGGTAGGCATCAAACTATCTATTTCACCGTAATATACTCTGTATTCCATATAAACAAATCCAGTATCATCATTAAGTAGGTTATTTATTGAATTATTTGGGATTTTTGTTGCAAATATATTATCACCCGGTATTATATCGCCCTGTAAACCACCATCATTAAGAAATATTTTATCATGGTCGCTACTTTTGTCATTCCCATACCAATACACTAAAGCTCTATTAAGTACTTTACCCTGATATGTGCTATCTACATTAATTGAAAAATAAAACTTATTGGCATTTTGGTGGAAAGTAAAAGTTGGGTCAGAAATAGGAAAGGTCTCATTTTCATCAATTGGTTCACTGCATGATAAATAAATAAAACAAATACTAAGTAAAAATTGTGAAAAGTTATATTTCATAATCTTGATTACCAATTTTGATTCTCTCTATTGTATATGTAATCAATCATTAGTCTTCCAACTTGCCCTAAACTTTTTGCACTGCAATGCTCTGGAAGATCATCCATCGTATGCCAAAAATTCGCATATGAATTTGGATATTTAAAATCAATGAGATCTATTGACGGGATTCCAGCAATCTGATAAAGTGGTACATGATCATCATAAATCGCATGCTGGGGAGTAATATCAAAGGCCTTTAGCCCCATATCATCAGCACGAGACCACAAATAACGAACAAGTTCTGGATGAAATTCTAAAGAATATTTTTCTACAGGTAAGTGAAGCTGTTTATCTGCAACCATGTCAAGATTGATTGCTTCATTTGGTTTTGGTATGGGTAGATTCTTTGCGAAAAATCTTGACCCTTGACAGTAGGTCTCATTCTCCCCTGGTATGCCCATATCTTCTCCATCAAAAAATACCAAATTAACTCCAATTGGCGGAGGCTGCTTACCCATTATTTTAGCAAGTTCCAATAAAACTGCTACGCCAGATGCACCATCATTTGCACCAATAATTGGTTGATTTCTGTCTTCTCTTAACTCTTCTTCATCTGCCCAAGGACGAGTGTCCCAATGACAAGATATAATAGTTTGAAATTCTGAATCTGGATTGTATCTGGCTATGACATTTTGTAATTCGTAGCGTATTTTATTTCGTTTTTCCCTATAGGAAAATGGTTGTATAATTACATCATCTGCAGTTTCCTCTAATTTTTGAAGCATAAAATCAAGGCATTTATAATAACCTTCAGAACCGGGATTTCTTGGACCAAAATCACATTGCTTAATAAGATATTGAAATGCGTTATCCTCATCAAATTTTGGACCAGATGGTCCACAACTTAAAAAAATAAAAATAAATAATATAAATAATCTCATAATACTATCCTGAAATTGCTAAATTAACATCAAAACCGAAGTCTCTATCAATTTTCTTACCGGTAGTTCTTGTATCACTTTCACGATACTCATATCTGATACCACCGCTTACTTTTGTAGAAAATTGATAAGATACTCTTAAACCTGCCTTCCAACTTTCTGAGAATGATCCTACCTCTAAATTTATTTTATCTCCAGATCTTTCTTCACGACTTTCATTTAGGTCAAAATTTAAGGTAAAACTCATTGTATTGTTTAGTTTCAGAGTTCCATAAAATGGTATAGGTATATTCATTCCGCCTCGATGTGTATATGTACCTGTTGAGGTATAGCTTTTATCATTGCTAATGGTAAGCCCACTTGGTGTCTCATCTAGTGATTTACTCATGTTGTTTCTAAATGTTAGTGATATGTTTTTATCCAGACTAAAATTTAATCCAATCAATGGAGAAAAATTTTGATTTAATCTTGATGACCTTTCATTATTTTTATATTGAGTTGCAAATGCTCCAAAATTAAAAAAGTTCATTTGATGTATTTTATCGTCCTCAAATTGCCAAGACCTTGTCTCTTTTCCTGAAAAACTATGTTCCAAAGATGCTGATTTCGCGAAATTTTTAATAATCGGCCATTTTTCTAATCCACTAATTCTAAAACTCCAACCAGGAAAGGGAAAACCTTCATCAAATAATTCGCCATATGCAACGTAATCACGAGTCATTGAAAGTTGCTCTAGTCCTGTACTTGAACGTGTCGTAGAAAAATTTTGGGTGAAGTTTGTACTTATTGTAATCGACCTAGTAAGCTTGAGCCCGCTTCTTAGAGATGCATCCCGCTTGTGATCCCACGATCCAAAATTACTTCCAACCTCGCTTGACTGTTCAAGGCCGTGGTGAGGTAGCCAACCAAACTTATATCCTGCGGGGACTTCCCCAATTATTTGATTTGCTGAGCGATTCAAAGTTTCAGTATAACTAATAGAAATTGGATTTATTTTCTTCAATAATCCGTGAATCAAATTAAAAGGATTTAAATTTACTTTATCATTTTCCTTTTGTTTAACCTGGGTATTTGTTTTACTTCTACCCCTTGTTCTTGAACCTCTTGAACGGTTACCGTTCCGTGCTCTTGTGGCTGTTTTAGGTTTATAAACCAACTCGATTAATTGAACTGGCGTGACTGTGAAGTTTGAACCAAATCTTAATTGTGTACTTATGTTCTGGCCCTCTCTGGTTAAATCGTCTGACCAACGAAAATTCGCGGTGTAATTAAATGACGGTTTCAGCCATCTCATTATGGATGGATTGTATGTTGTATTAAAACTTTCCGTCATCTGCGTTACAGTACCAGGGTCAAGCTGTTTTAAAGCAGAGAAAATGTAGCCTCTATAATCATTTAAATTACTCTGTCCACTCCAACTATATTTGCTGGAAAGAGTATTGGTGAACTTATAGTCCAAATTAAGGCTTCGTGCTAAGCCAAAATTATAAGTCTCCGGACTTTTTACTCCAGTTCTTGTTTCATTCCAAGTAAGTTTCTCATTCATATTCATACCTGTTTTGAAAGAGGTAGGTGTATAAAAAAATTGAAAATCACTCAATGATTTTCCCACAATCGGGATTGCTTTTGCCCACGATAGTGGTTTAATATAATTGTTCCTATCAAAAGCTAAATTATATGAAAATTTTCCTGTATAGGTCTCAGACCATTTTTGATTATAGGTTACATCTGAAGATCTTGACTGTGCTGCACTAAAATTAAGAGACATATTATCAAGGGTATATTTAAGCAGTTTATTATCAGATTTTCCTATTTTTTTTATTGAAGTATTTAAAGAAATGGTATTACTTAATATCATTATTGAATCAGGTGTATTTTGAGGATTAACAAGTATATCTTCTCCGGAGAAGAATTTTGGACGGCTCTGGTTCTGAGAGTATGTACCATTAACGGGTATGGATATTCCTAAAGATCTTGGTAAAAAACGATGAAGGTCTATTTTACCTGAAAAATTTAAATTCTCCGAGGTATTGTTTGAATTAGAAAGCCGCTCCTGCAGTCTATGATAATCTGCATCTTGTCTGCTATAGACTACTGTTGCAGAACCAAGATCAGATAATTTTAAATTAGATTGGACTCGCATAGCTACACCGCTTTCTTTTTTCACACCACTCAAACGTAATTCATCTAGCCATACTTCACCATCGATTGGTGCATCTCCAGTATTTTTCAATCCCACTGAAAAATATTGTAACCGATTTAGTGCTGGCTTACCTGAAATTACCACCTTATTCCCGGTCAATTGACCTACTTCATTGGTATAAAAGTACTTTCGTACATCAAGAGAATCAAAAATAACATCATTGTTATTTATTTTATTTATTTTCGTGGTATCAGAGTTTTTTAGTGCAGTCAGCCAATTCAAATCAATCTCAAAACTATTTCTTCCCTCCTCCTCATCCCAGCCAGCATAAACTGGTTGGGTAATCTCATAGTAATCATCTCCCAGACCAAATTTCAAGAAAAGTTCCACATCAGTTTCTTGTATATTTGTCCAGCGACTATTACCATTAACATACATTTTCATATAGTCATAGGTCATAAAACTTCTTTTCTGATTATCATTCAAGGTATATAATGTTTTTTGTGCAATGCCAGTATGCTTGGCTGGAAGATTTGAAAATTTAAGTACCAACGACTGCTCTTTACTTTGTATTTCATTGATTCTATCATATTCTCCTTTTACTCCTTTAGGAGGGGTGTAATCTGCATTATCTTCAGTATTTATCACTGCCACCTGAAATTGAGGTTCTCCAAGATTAGATGATTTTGAAAATGAAGACCTATTCCCTGAAAAATTTGTGTTAGAAGTATCAGGTCCAAAAATCCCAACTTCTTGCCATTCATTTCCAACTATTTCCATTTTAGCAATTTGTAAGGTCTTTAATTCTTCCTCAATTCCTGTAATTGCAAGGCGTACATATCTAATCTCATTCCATTCAATATTTTGTACTTTCACAAAGTTTGATAGTGGTATTCTAAAAAGTTTCCAACCTGTAGGTGCTCCATCTTTTTCTGTAATTCCTGCAAGATAAGTTGTGTCAGTAAGTAAAAAGCTAGAAGAGAAGTAATCATTGGCTTTATCAAGGAAAGTCGACCTATCTAAATCTTCAGTATCAGGATATTTACCACCTTCTTGAATCTTAGTACCTGTACCATTTGACTCCGTACCATTAACTTTTGAATAATCTAAACTCCCAGGTTCGTAGTCCCAATTATCCCCATTTGGATCATTCTGATCTACATCTGAAGAAAGATTAATGGTAGTAGTATCACCAATTGAATAATAATCAGCATATGTCCCGCTCTCAAGACACCCTCCCCATCCATTTTCCTCTTGATCGAAGCAACCATCTAATCCAGTATCTTCACCATCATCTAGAAAACCATTACCGAGTGATAAGCCAGCCCCAGGAATATCCTCAGTATTCAACTGTCCATTCCCATCTATATCTTCAGATATTTTACCAAGGTCTATATGTAATTTTCCTGAATTACCTTTTAACCAAATTTCAAAAAATTTACTTTGTATTTGATCATAATCGCCTGAGTATAGCGACGTGGTAATACCAACCCAAACAGAATCAGGGTCATAGTAACCTTGATACTCTTTTGCTCTATATCTAAGAACAAGAACATCAGTTGTTTCATTCCCTGCTCTCAAAGATGTAGATTGGTTTGGCCATATATCCTTTGTACGAACAGGCACATATGGATTATACCAATATAATTCACCTCTTCTCTTTTGAGAAAACGGATCTAGGAAAATTGAATCCTGTGAATTGTATTTTAAGGGAGCAGATGAAGCTTTCCAAAAACGTCGTTGTATTGAAGGAGCAGTTGTTCTTTTGCTTCCTTCAAAATCGTCAATGAATGCCACACCATTTGCATCTCCAGTCTCTGAATTACTAATCGAATTCGGATTCGGTAATACTTGTGCTATCTCGCCTTCAATTGAAAAAGAAGAAATTTTTTCAGCTTCAATCAAAGGTAATTTATCGAGAAAACGTGTTACCCCATCCATCTCCCATTCATAACGACCATTTAAATCCCATATGAAATTTCGCGTAGGTTCATATCCTACTTCGACTTTTTGATTTATTATAGATTGATTAAAATATAGAGCAGTTGCGCCAATAAAAGAGTTTGGTTTTCCAAGATCCATTTGGGCACGAGTACCAAAAATTGTCTTTTTATCAAATGAAACTAACTCATGTTTATCATAATTAACTTTTAACTTTGCATTAGGATCATTTGCGGCATCTCCTAATAGAACAATCGTTCCAGTAAAATAATCTATTGTATAATCAATACCTCTTTTTAGAGTGATATCATTCTGAATTACTTCTTCACTTCCTTCAATAAGCATAAATCCTAAATTTATTGTTGCACTCTGATTTGTGTATGCTGCTTCTATCATCCATCTGTGATCACCATTTATCTCTGAAGATGAAGAAGATGTATACATAATTCCTGTACCCAATTGATTTTTCAGCTGCTCTGACATTTGCCCACCAGTTAATGAATCTCCATTTGCAAATGGATGAAAAGTTGGAAACATTAGTTCTCCATCAATCATATTCATAATATTAGCCATATCCATATCGATTATCTCATCATAATTACGGGTGCCATTCTCATCCAAACTATCTAATCCAAAAAGGGTTATGTATGGTAAACTCGATGATCTATCTCTATCTGAAACAGGTGTTGAATTTTTATTTATTAACTTGACCTCAAAACCGTCAGGATTTATTTGTGATGTCCCAAGGTAATATACATTTTTAAACATTAATGCCCAGGTTGAATGATTTGGATAACTATTCCTAGGCTTTAGCATCATCAGAGCTAATCTTGAACCAGTTGAATCGGGTCCATTTCCAATCTCAAAAAGCACCTCACCAGTTTGTCGATGTTCAATCGTAAATGTGCATCCTAGTATATCTTGCGAGACTTGCTCTCTAACCCTGATAAAACCAAGGTCTGGATTCATATAGTAGTTTGCACCTTGTTCTAACCTTATGAAACTACCTTCTTCGTTTTCATCAGAAAACTTAGTAGTATCAGTTGGGTCTACATAAGCCATTCCTGTCATTGCGTTTGGATCATTTAGATTAATGGACTTATATAATTCAAAATTTTTAATCACAACATCGCCTATATAATGGAGACCATTTCTTAAAGGATAGAAAGAAGGTATAGTAATCGGTGAAGAGCCATATAAAGTATCTACGCCATTTCTAAACCAAGGATGAATAAAAAAATATCTATTTTTAATCCAGTCTACATCCCTTATTTGCTGAGTACTACTTTGACCTCCTCCTTCCCATTCTGATTGTTCTTTTTTTGATTTTTCGATTGATGCAATTGTTGTAACATCTATTGGACCTAACTTAGAAATTGCTTTAACACCAAATAGTCCCTGATTTTTTCCTGAGAACGTAACATATTTTGTTGAGGGGAGAGATAACGAAATATTGCCAGCTTCTATTTTTTGTACAATGTCATCTTCATATCCTTCATAAGAAATGCGGATATTATTTTCCCAATCAAATTGTCTTTCGGAATCCTGATCCATAGCAACAGTAATTCTATCACCAATCTTCCCTTTTATATTTAAATTTTGTTTTTGATCAAATTCCAAATGAGTATTTTGAGTTTCATTTAATGTTGAGCGTACTAATTCCTGATCTTGAAACACCATTTTTCCATTAATGTTGACATTCCCGCTTACTTGCAATGATGCTCTACCTAATTTCCCAATATCCATTCCAACAACTTCTATCATTTGTCCGCGTGCTTTTCTGGTATTGTTTTTTGATTCATCTTGCATTACGTCAATAAATCTTACGTGCCAAGATCTTTTACGAAGCTCATTAAAATACCACTCCAATGTTGAAGTATATGGCATTTTTAATTTGTTTCCATTAATTGTTTCAGAAATTGTTATGCTATCCCAATTTAGTGATAGCTTTATATCAAACCTCTGTAAACCGTAATTATATTTTAATAATCCCTTATATCGAGCTTTAGAATCATTTGGAATAGACAACAAAGGTTCATGTTTAGGAAAAGGGTCTAGAAAAGCCTCATAGGGGTGGATGATAAAGGGTCGGCTCATCATTCCTTGTATGATATTGTTGCTAGAATCCTGTGAACTAAATGCAGACAGGGGCGCTATTACCCACATACCAACAATTAACATTTGGGTAAAAAAGTATTTATATTTTTCTTTAAAATTCAAATTCAGTATAAGTTTTTAACTGATATCGGTTTATTCTATAATTACTCCTTATCTTATTATTTTTTTTAATTTTTTTTTCATATTTACTAAAGCAATTGCTCTGTGACTTATTTTATTCTTTTCATTTTGATTCATTTGGGCAAAAGTTTGATTAGAGCAATTTGGTTTAAATATTGAATCGTAACCAAATCCCTTAGAACCTTTTGAAGCCTTTATTATTCTACCTTTTATTATCCCTTCCGAAAAAAACTCTTGCCCACTGTCAACAAAAGCCACTATTGTTCTAAACTGAGCATTTCGTTCCTCCTCTTCGTAACCATATAGTGCTTTTAAAAGCTTATTTATGTTATCTTGGGGCGAAGGGTTCTGTCCCGCATATCGCGCAGAATAAACACCTGGAGCGCCATTAAGTACATCGACCTCCAACCCAGTATCATCTGCTAATGATGAAAGACCTGTCGCCTCAAATACTGCTCGTGCTTTAATGAATGCATTATCAATAAGCGTTTTTCCTGATTCTTCTATGTTTCCAATCTCAGGAAACCTATCAAGACCAATAATGTCTAGACTCAAGTTTTTTAATATAGCAACCATTTCTTTCTTTTTATTAAAATTATTGGTTGCTAGAACCAATTTCTTACCTCGATACATAGAAAAAATAAACCTACAAAACCTATTGGTAAACATATGTTCAATAGGCAAATGAATCAAGAAGTATATATTTGATATATTTTTGTCAAATTTTTTTTGTTTGATATAACAAAACACTAATTTTCTGATGTAAGATTATTTAATAAATTTGCTATAAAATTAGTTTAGTTTGATTGTCTTTAAGAAAGTAGAAAATTGGATAATATCTAGTTTGAGTATTAGTTTTTTAATCCTATATCATTTTTTCATTGCTTATTATAACGGGAGCTTGATAAGAGTCATCATATACCAATCATTTCATCAATCTCAAAAATAGCTCACTCCATTGCTTTAATTCGTAGAAAGTCAAGTTACATCATATATCTTTATTTACTGATAGATTTTCTAATATTATCAACATCTTTGGGAGTTGATGGATCTATCTTCTGTGTGTATTTTTAGTAATAATTATTTGACTAATTATAAAAGATATTAAGAATACATAATATCTAACTATACTAACCTATTGATAATCAAGATTAATAGCGCAGATTAGTTGTATAAATATTTTAATTTGTTCTAGAGATAATTTATAATATTAAAGTTGGCTCGGTAGCTCAGTTGGTAGAGCAGTGGACTGAAAATCCATGTGTCGCTGGTTCGATTCCGGCCCGAGCCACACTTTATCCATTCACTTCATCAAAATAATTACTGATTATCTGCTAATAGAGTAATACCACTATTTTTATTTTGCTGTTTAGCAAGAATTTTTTCTTTCTGGTTAGCAAAGTTTTCATCCCAATCAAGTAATTTTTTTGCCATCATTCTATGAAAAAAAAATGGCAAAAATAAAGCCATATACAACATTGTAAGATACCCTTGAGGCATCATCGGAGCGCTATCGTAAGATCGAAGTTCCCAATATTTCAAGTTTGCTTTTTCATGGTGGGAGGAATGTCTTGTAACATTATACAAGTAAATACTACTCATTGTACTATTTGAGTTCCATGAATGCCTAGGGCATACTGGCTCACCAACCACTCTAATTAAACCGTAATGCTCGGAAAAGTTTATTACCTCCAGTAATGCTTTTGCAATAAATGCACATAATAAAAAAACCATCATCCCTAACATACCACCAACAAAAAAAGCCAATAGCGTAATGAAAAAACTCCTCATATAACCTTGTAACATTCTATTTTGAATACTAATAATTGGAATCTGTTTTCTCTTTAGTCGCTTCATTTCAATTTGCCACGCATCTTTTTGTTCTTTACTTATAGCTCTAAAAATGAACTTATAAATATTTTCGCCACGCTTGGCAGTTGCAGGATCAATGGAATAGCCTACATTTTTATGATGCCCGTGAACATGCTCTATTGCAAAAGCACAATCCCATGAAAGTGCCAGCAACCAATTACCAACGAACATATCAAATTTATTATTCTTTCGATGAACGAGCTCATGACCTGGTACGGTGCCCATAATACCAATAAATAGTCCCATCAGAGCAATTAATGAAACTGAATCAAATAAATTCATTGAAAGTTTAAATTCATATAAATCAATATTTAAAATTTGGGATGATAATAAATAGAAAATATTATTTGAGGATGAATTAAAAGATGAAATGGTAAGAAATAAAACAAGGGTCAATAATGGATAATTTACATACATCGGAAAATTCAATAAAAATTCGTTCGAATATTTCTCCTCAGATGAGTCCTGTTTTAATATCATATCTCCTAAAATTATGAACAGTGAAAAACATATGAAAAAAATCGTAGGGTAATATTCACCAATAAAGCATATCTGTATTGCAAGAATTAACGTTAGTGTTGAAATATAATATTTTAAATATCTTAACATAAAGCTTGAGTATGAATAAAATTAAGTCTTTAAAGGACTTAGTTAATAGTAAATCCCCTATCTGTTATTTTCTTTTTAATGGAATCTTCTTCAAGCCCAATACCGTAGATATTAACCTCTCCAGAAACAAGGTCTACCTTGGTAGTTTTTACACCATGAAAACTATTTGCAGCAGTTTCAACACTTTCCTGGCAATGACCACATGTCATTCCGTCAACCTTGAAACTTATTTGCTCTAAATCAGCACTTAAATCTGTATTTTGAACTTTGTTATTTGTTCTAAATCTCAAAAAGTAAGAGTTTATTAAAATAGCTAAAAATATTATTGTAATTACAAGTGAGAATATTCCACTATGGTCATGGTAGTGAAGTGAGTCAGGCATAGAGAATTCTGATGTCTTAAAAATGGAGTCAAGAACAATACCAAATAACACTGCAGTAAATGAAATTAGACCTAGATAATAATAGAGTGTTTTTTTACCGAGAATATTTTTTATAATGGCGATAGAAGATGCATTTGTTGCCGGTCCGGCCATTAAAAAGATAAATATCGATCCAGGCGACAGACCTTTAGCTAAAAGTGCAACAGCAATGGGAATGGAAGCGGTTGCACACACATATATGGGTATTGATATTGCTAGTAACATAGTGTATTGCATTAATGGACTAGATGAAAAATGACTCGCAATGAAATCAGGTGGAATAGTGACAGAGATTAATGCTGCTACTACCAATCCTTGAAATAGCGGTACAACAATATCAGATGGAAGAGAAATAAATCCGTATTTAAGGCCAGAGACAAGCCTTATTCGCAGATCTTCTTTTTCTTCTTTAATAGTTTTTTCACTATTTACATGATGATGCCTGTCATCATCAAATTGATTTATTATTATGCCACTAAACATACCTGAAAAAAGTGCTGCTAATGGTCTGAACACAGCAAAAACAGGTCCCATCATACCATAAGTTAATAATATGCTATCTACACCAGTCTGAGGTGTAGAAACTAAAAAAGATACCGTTGAGCCCTTAGATGCTCCGCCTTCTCTTAATGTTGCAGCTACAGGGATAACTCCACATGAACACAACGGTAGAGGAATGCCAAAAAGAGTAGATTTTAGAACAGATAAAAAATTCTTTGACCCTATGTGTTTAAAAATAAAACTATTATCAACAAATATGGATATTAATCCTGAAAAAAACATACCTAAAAGCAAATATGGTGCCATTTCCGCACACAAAAACCACATTTCTTTGATTAAGGCAAATGAATATGTTTTTATTAATTCAATAGACATATGACAAAATTAACATCTTTTTTTTCTTAAATGCTAAAAGCCCTTGTTATGTTAAAGCCAAGATACAAATTTAAATTATCAAATCCTCCTGTGGCATTTTCAATATAGGCACTTTCAATCGCTCCTTGAGAATTAGTAATCATTAATTGAAATACATGACCACCGGTCTCTATGTCACAACCAATTCCCCAACCTTGTTGGTATGTCACTTTCCGCTCTCCTATTGGAATGAAAGTATCAAAGTTAATGGAAATTCTTTTTGAAAGTTTCATTCGAGCACCTGTTCCAATTGAAAAGAGATCATGTAAATTATTTTGAGATTCAACTAAATTCTTATGAATTAGAGTTGGCATGATTTGAAAAGAAAAAAATCGTGTAAACTTCCTAGCAATTAATAGTTGGAAGTCATAGGTTAATCTGTTAATGAATTCTGCATCTTTTGTTTGTGTTTCTATTTCGACTTTTGAAAAGATTACCAAAGAGATAGGCGAATGACCTGATTCAACTTTTTGTTTTAATATGCTAAACTTCGAAAAAATATCATAAGTCTTTTTTAAGCTACTACGTCCTAAACCAAAAGAAAAATTAGAACCTATACCGTATTTCAAATCAAATCTAATTACCGCTTCATCCATCCCAAATAAATCATAGAACCCATTCGACATCGATCCAAAACGATGTAATATCATAAATTCAAGTGTTCCTGCTCTAGGCATTTCAATTGATTGAGAGTTGACAATTCTTGTTGCTTTAAAAGTTGCCTGAACTGGTGTTGGATTAATTTTAGAATCATCATTAATTAGTTCAAGTAGTTCATCTTGAGAGTACAACAACACCATAAAAAATGATATTTTAACAAAATTTCTCATTTACTTTTTCTTTAAACTAACTTCAATATTGATATCAATTATTTCAGCAATGTTTTTTTGTACTATTTTAGGTATCTTTATTCCATAATCTGCAATCTTTATTTGAAAGTCAGCGCTCCCGATAATGTTCTTTTTATTCTTATTAATTATACCTGTTTCATTTATCTCTTTGCTAATTCCACGGATTGTCATTTCACCAGTAATCTTAATTTTTTGAGATTCTTTTGTTAATATTAATTTGTCCCAATCATTTATCATCCCTTTAAAACTTGCATTAGGATATATATCTGACTCCATATAATTCTCGTTAAAATGCTCCTGCATTAAACCATTTTTAAATGAAAAACCCAAAATGGGAATTCTGAAAGAAACTTGTCCATTGTCATTGTCCAATACACAGGTAACTTGATTATTTTTCGCACTAATGTCTTCAATGGGTGTAGCAGAAAAAAATGAAACAGTGCCTGACCTCGTGTAGTAAATATCTCTTGCAATTAGAGGAAAAAGAATAAATACTAATAAATATTTTCTATTCATTCGCACTCCATTGAATAAAACTCTTGCAATAGATCTAAGTATTCAAGTTCAAGTTTTGCACCAAAAGGGGGCATAATGCCGCTAGAGCCTTCTTCTCTGTTAACTCTATCTATTATCGACTCAATTGTATTACGAACATACGAATAAGAATCAAGTTTAAGATTTGCTGATGGTGCCTGACCTGAATGACAAGAAACACAACTTTGTTCCATAATGGAAGCTATGTTGTTGTCATAGAATTGAGCACAATCTTCCTCTGCATTTTCCATTACATTATTGACACAGGAGCAAAGAAAAAGAATGGGGAAAAAAATGGTTTTTTTAATTAAATTGATAAACTATCCTTTATAATTACCTAAAAATTAAATCAAAGAAAGTCAAAAGTTCTCAACAATCATTGCCAAATACATAAAAACATTATGGATGATATTTAAATCAGTAAGCTATTTTTACCAGTAAACCATCTGATGCTATAGATCCAAAAAATCCAAACCCCCCTTCAATTCCCTTTGAAAGACCTTTTGTAGCTGGATAATTCAATAATGCGTTTGAATATTCACTTGATTCACCAATAATGAAATAATCATGGTAATTATCATCCATTGCAGTAAGTCTTATGAAATAATCTTTTGACTGGTTATCGTTAGAGGGTTCTTCAAAACAATATTCAGTTTGTACTGTAATAGGATTTTGATCACTATTGGTTAGGTCTATTACAAATGGATCAAAATCTCCCCCGCACCAATCATCCTCCCAAGTACCCCAAAAGTATTTCATCACCTCTCCAGTAACATAACCCCTGCCACTTTCCTCAAGCCTCCAATGAAGGTCAAACGGCTCATTTACAATAACAGTATCCACCAAACTCCCTTGCTGTACCAGAGAATCCAAACTGGGGTATGGTGGGGTCTCAAGACTTCCAAACACAGGATTAAAACCAGGTGCGGTGATACTTAATGAATAGTTGGTCTCAGGCTTTGGTTCAAAAAGGCCAGTTGTATCAATGAAAAAATTTACTGGAATATGGTTTGTATCATAATATGTCGTATCCCACTCAATAGTTGTTCCATAGAATGTGAAACTTGTATCTAAATAAATAGTATCAACAAATGTTATTTTTTCAACAAATGTAAATTGATAGTCATTACTTAAATCATCTGTAATCACAACAGAAGCATTCTTGATGAGTGCAGTTGGCTCATAAACATTATCAATTAACCAATAGCCATCTAGCTGAGGATTTTCCTCACACTCCCAACATCTTTCATCATCACAATCACACCATCCAAGTGTATCTTTGCGTACAAGTGACATTGAGGGCTCATCTAAGTTTGTAGTACGATATATACCAACATAACTAGGGTATCCTGGGTCAAGGTTAATAATTCCCATTACGTTAAGCACATGATCATAATCTGATTCAAGATCTTCCCATTCAGGTTCAATGAGGAGACATCCACCAATAAAGGATACTGTGAACACATAAAACAAAATAATTTTAATTCTTTTAAAACTCAAATTTTATCCCAAAAGTAAAAATAAGTGGAAACATCGAAGTTGCCTGACGCTGTACGCCCTGCGGATTTGGATCACTAGCGCTAGGTGGTTTTTCTCTGTAAGTATAATTTAAAATATTTAAATGCCTTGTTACATTCATTACCTGCCAGTATGTGTCATACTTTAAGCCAAATAAATTACCTCCCTCGCGCGTCATACCAACATCAATTCTAAAGTAATCATCATAACGTGCTGTATTCTTTTCTCCTATGATATAGCTATCGTAAGGGTACCAAAAAGTTTCTGAATAAAGACTTTGATTCCATGAATACGCTCTTCCAAGAATCTTAGTATAAGGATTTCCTGTTGAAAAGGTCAGGGCAGAGTTTATGATTAGCTCTTTTGTAAGTTCAAAGTTAGATACTATATTGAGTGTATGAGTACGATCAAAATTAGGAAAATGCCAACCACTAGGTTCCGTATAATACTTTGCTTCAGCATAGGTATATCCTAGCCAACCATTATACTTTCCTGATGATTTCTTTAATAAGAATTCTAGACCCCAACTTTTTCCTTTTGTATCCCAAAATTCATTGAATGGCGAATCATCCTCACTCTCTGTTGTATTGTAATTATCTTGCTTTAATGTAAGAAGATGATCAAAATCTTTTTTATATGCTTCGAATCTGTAGAGGATATTGCTATTTGATAAAAATTCAAGACCTCCAATAATATGTTGAGATATGCTTGCAGGTTTATCTTTTGGAATGCCAAGCCATAAATCTACAAGCCTTAGATTTTCATCCTGATTATTTGCAGTTGTGAGAAATTGATGATACACGCCATAATTGAATTTTAAGGCTATATTCCTAGAATAGTGATATTTGATTCCAAATCTTGGGTCAAAATAAATCTTATCGTGCAGACTGTAATCTGTTGCACGCAGACCGAATTGAACTTTTGTTTTTTTTGAAATTTCCCATCTATCTTGTAGGTATAGCGCTATCTCTCGGGTTTTATTATTTTGAGCTAAAGGAGAAAAAAGAGCTGATGTATCCTGCGTAGCGATTGTCAAATCGATGCCAAGATCAAATTTCACATCTTTTATTTGGACTCCCGCCATTAATTCATGTTCTGGTCTCGCTTGCCATACTAATTCGGTTTCAATGGAATTGTCATTGATAACATCAAATATTCTAAATGTAAAATTTTGAAAAAACTCCTGGGTAGAATCAGGGTATATGTAAGACCATTTATTTTCAAAACTTGCATCAAAGTCAAATCTATACCTGCTATTAGAGATAAAGGTTTTTGAAATTAATTCAGGGGAAATGATCCAGCGCCATGTGAGTCCATTAGTGCGATTACCCCATGGCCATTTTATGGCAATATTAAATTCCTCCTTATAATCATAATTATCACTACCATAGCTAAATTGATCATCACTTATTGAATAATCTAAGACATCGTCTCCATAAAATCTTGAATAGGTTAATCGATGATCTTGGTTTACATCTAAATTCACCTTGAATTGATAATCATAAAAGTAATAAGGAAATTGGAAATATATTTTAGATCCGTCATTAGGGTTTGTACCTATTTCAATCTTTAAGGCATTAATTATGGAATCAAAGTATGTTCTCCTCCCTGATATCATCCATGACCCTTTCATACCTTTCCACTTTGGTAAAGGGCCTTCTAAGAGACCTTTACTAGATATGAGAGAGATGTTAGCCATACCTTTAAGCTTATTAGTATTGCCCTCCCTGTTTATGATATTTAAGATGGCACCCATTCTTCCACCATATCTTGCTGGAAAACCGCCGGCATGAAAATCAGCCTCTTTAATTGCATCAGTGTTAAAGGTAGAAAATATTCCTCCTAAGTGATATGGGTTATATACTGCAATCCCATCTAACATAATTAGGTTCTGATCTGGAGTACTACCCCTTACATATAAAGCACTAGAATAGTCACTTGTAGTTTGTACGCCTGGCAGCATTTGAAGAGTCCTAAAGACATCTGGCTCAACAAATGCAGGTGCAGAATTTATTTCTCTAAGATCTAATGATATTTGACTGCTCTCAATCGCCCTCTCAAATTTTTGTCGCTCAGCGGTTACCAATATCTCGGATGCCTGAATAGCTTGTTCTTTTAAAAATATCTCCAATCTTAGTTGTTGTTCGTTCGATAATTCAATTTTCTTTTTAAAGGATTCATATCCAAGCATTGATATGTTCAATTCATACGTGCCTATTGGAATATTAGTAATAACAAAGTATCCATCTCGATTTGTTGCTGAACCTAAACCAGAATTGCTTATGAAAACATTGGCATAGGAAATTGGTTCACCAGTATTCTCATTTCTTACAAATCCACTTATACTAGTCCTCTCTTGAGATAACAAATAGGATGACAATATTATTATTATGATTATTGAATTCTTCAACAAGTCAATCTAAATTTGTAAAAAGCAAAAAAATTATTATAGCTTGAAGATAAAAACTGACTCATTCCATACTTAGATTGAGAGCAATTTTTTTAGAAAGCTCAATAAGATAGCCTACCTGCGTATTTGTTAGACCTATTCTTTCTTTGAAATATTGTTCAATTCTAGAATTCGTTTTGAAATTTTCACCATCTTTCCTTGCTGCATGTACCAATCTAAGCATTCCTCCTAAAACCGCATCTACTTGGGATGATGATATGCCACAATCTAATAGTTTATTTTTCATTTCATTTATATTTTCAACACCAAGTTTTTTAAAATTATCATCTAAGATTGGATCTTTTCTTTCATGTTTTCTTCCAGAAGACAGCGAACGGTACCTGGCATATTTATGGTTTGCTTCTTGCCTTGTTATCTCGCCTTTTTCAACTGCAGTTTCAAGATATTTTCTAACATCTTCCCATTTAGCAAGATTATTAATTTTTCTTTTTAAGGAAGAATCCACCTGTTGGGCACAGACGAAGCTAAAAGTGAAGAAGTATAAAGCTTGAAAAAATATCCTCATTCTTTACGATTAAATTATTTCTTTTTGTAGAATTACCATTAAGTTGACTATAAATAGAGCAAATACAAACCTTTTAATTTTCTTCTGAACACTCTTCTTCAAATGACTCCAATTCATCTGAATTGTTTAAAGTAGTAGTAATCTCGCCTTCTTCTGTTTCATATATAATGTCTACCGGGTATTGAAGAATTGGTTCTTGATCTGAATCACCATTTTCTTCATACCATCTCGAGAGTATGTGCCACCCATCTTCATTTTCAAGTGTCATTGAAGCGCCATCTGGCATCAAAAATGTTATCGGATAAATCCAATTAAAGCATTCTTCTTCATCCCAGTCCCCGTCTTCATCCCACTCACCACTTTCACTCCAATCTTCTCTGCATTCCTCTTTCGCTGTTTCCATTTCACCATCATTGTTCAAAGTAACAGTAGAGTCTCCTTCTTCTGTCTCATATATAATGCCTACTGGATACTGAAGTATTGGCCTTTGTTCTGCATCATCATTCTCTTCGTACCATAATTTCAAATCAGACCATCCTTCTTCGTCATCTGTTTCAACTTCAATGGTTGAGCCATCTGGCATTAAAAAGGTAATCGGGAATACAACTTCAAAACACCCCCTGTTATAATGGCCTTCTTGTCTTTTCCAATCAAAATCACACTCTGAGTAAATATCATTCAGTTGTTCATTGTTACTAATGTTTATCAATTCTTCATTCATATGAATTTCAATTGGGAATTGCATCGCAGGCCTTTGTTCTGCATCATCATTCTCTTCGTACCATAATTTCAAATCAGACCATCCTTCTTCGTCATCTGTTTCAATTTCAATGGTTGAGCCATCCGGCATATCAAATACAATGGGGAAAACCAGATCAAAGCATCTCCAGTCTTCTATTTTGTTTTTCCGCCAACCTCTATCACCAAAATCATTTCTACGGCCAAAATCATTTGGGTCAAGCTTCCTGCCTTGCATATTAAAATAGACCTCATTTCGATGGCCATATCTGTGCCCGCGTCCTGCACGTTCAATCTCATAACCTATGCCTAAAGCCAATTTTGCACTAATGCCATAATATTCTGTTTCATTATTAATTGATGAAGATGTCTGTTCCGGAAGTTCATCAAAACCAATGTCTAGTTTTTCTGCCTCTATTATCAATCGAATCAATTCTGCATCAGACTTTTCTTGTTCTGACTGATCACCAAATTCACACCCAATAAAAAATACTATTGAAAACAAAAACCAAATTTTATTTTTAATTATCATTATGATACCCCTCTACTATATTATAAACACATAAATGATGATAAGTATTAGATATATGCTCTATATTTTATCAATTACACCAGCTTTAAACATCAATGTTATGTAATAAACAAATTAATGATAAAATGGTTCCTAATTAATATTTTTTTTCTCAGTATTTCTTACACGGAAATCATATACGAAACAGGTTCTCTATCTGAGTTTTTCAGCGGTATTGAACCAAATTCTAAATATGACAATTGGGTTAGTCATGTCACTGAAGGAATCGCCATAGATGGATTTAATGATTATGGCCCAGATTGGCTAGACATTCAAAACAATGGATTTGGTACCTATAAACACTTAGAAAGTGACAGTCATATTTTAGATTATTGGGAGTATGTTTTTTTACACTTTGTAAATGGCGATACAACTTTTGTCGATTCTCTTCTACAAGATTCAATTTCATCTTTTTTTTACGAGCTAGTTATATTTCAAGACACCACATATGATGAAACCTATCATATGTTGAGAGAGCAGCTAGACACTTCTATTGTAGATTACAATCAATTAGATAATGAAGATGATGATGTAGTAGGTGCATTCAGAAATAGTTGGGGATTATACATCATAAATCCTGAATCAAATCGTGAACAAGTCATTGTTCAGGTTCCACATCCTTGCGATGACTTTATTGCTCCCTATGTCGCTATTGAAATTTTTCTTCAAACGAATGCTTATGCATTCATGATTAATGGTGCCGGTAGAGAAGTTCTATGGACAGAGGAAGATAATTATTCAAATAATAAGTCTTTGTCTGACCCTTCTCGATACCCTCATACCATATTCCAAAAATTCCATGAAGCAGTTGCACATCCATTGATTGGTTCTGTTGCTCACTCCCCTCTCGTACTTGCAATTCATAGTTTTGATAACGAATCTCATTTACCAAGAAAATCTGTTATTATGGCTGCGGGTTCAAATAATCAATTTACAAACAAACCCATTCGAGATATTAGTCTAGATTATATGGACATAGTGAATCTAACTGAAGAATTCCCCATCGAAGAAAATCAATTTGATAATCAAATGCCATTACATGTTACTGATTACTATGAAGCATTTTATGATGATGATTTCAATTATTACAATGGCGATTCACTTTTTTCAATTACTCTTGCTACGGAACTAAGAGGGCCAGCGAACGGTGTCCAAATGGTTGACCTTCAATCACGAGTAAATGGATATTCTGTTTATGAACCTTGGATTCACATAGAGCTCGATGAAAAACCTATGTTATTTGATGACATCGGAGTGTCTAATGACGCACTATACTCAAATGGAACATACCCAACCGGAATTAATAATTTTTCAATTATAATAGAGTATTATCAACCATTCATTAGTGCTTTGGAACAATATCTTTCAAACTGGGAATCAATTCCCGATCAAAACGAACCTGATTCAATAAATTTCTTTTCTGCTTCGAACTTAGATAATCCAAATGAAATATTTGTTAGATGGAGCCCCATTCATGATACGAATTTTAAAACGTATCAAATTCAGGCTGACCTTGATTCAACATTTAATAGCCCAATTATTTATGATAGTGAACAATATCCAGAACTAGCAAATATGCGGCATAAAGAGCAAATTTTATCTGGAATCAATAACACACAAGAATGGTGGTTTAGGATTAGAGGATTAGATTATTTTGATAATATTGGTCCATGGTCCACTTCAAAAACCAATCAACTACCAGGGCACTCTCCACCAGATACACTTTTACATTTTAATACCCAACCATTAATAGAAAGCATAGATGAAGAAGATATTGATCAATATGATTTTGCCATTGATTCAAATAATACCTTCCCAGGTAATAATAATAGTTTTGTTCTTTTTGGTAATACTTGGAAATCAATAGATATAGAACCATTTCAAATAGATACAAGTACAGTTCTGCAAGTTTTCTCTAGAGTAGATAGTATATCGGAAATTCAAGCAATTGGTTTTTCCGATGGTGAGACAAGCATTCGTTATTCTTTTTCAGGTAATGAATCTCTTGACATAGAAAAATGGATACCAGTTTATCAAGGAGTCAATGAAGTTGGCAACTGGTTTTCTTATCGTCTTCCTCTAGGAAATGATTGGTTAGCATGGTATGATTCATTGACATACATAAATAATATAGAATTCATTAATGACCACGATGATACGACATCTTCCATAGGCAGTATTCATTTCAGCATGGTTCGAGACATAACCTCCGATCTTCCAATAAAACCATTAATTGGAATAGACTATGAATTTGGTGATGTTCGTAATGAAAATCATAGTGAGGTTGTATCTGTTTCTTTTGTGTCTACAGTACAGGATACTGATTCATTTGACTTTACCTATTTCTGGAATTTTGGTGATGGTGAAACATCAAATGAAGCCAATCCCCAGCATAACTATACTGTAGAGGATGATCACAACTACACTGTATTACTTACAGTAGAAGATGAATCTGGACAAATAGCATTCGCGACTACAACTATCCAGGTTGACCCTGGAAGTTCAACATTCCCAATTACTATGAATTTTGTTGGAGATATTATGATGGGAAGAAGATTTGAAAATGAAGGTGGAATAATCTTTAACCACGGAGTAGAATACCTATTTGAGCCTACAAGGGAATTACTTGGCCAATCAGCAGATCTTACCATTGCAAATCTTGAGATTCCTCTTACAGACCAGGGATATGCACACCCGTCAAAAGGAATTGTTTTTCGTTGCTCTCCCTCTAATGTTAACGGATTAACCTATGCAGGAATTGATGTAGTTTCATTAGCAAATAATCATATTTTGGACTATATGGAACCAGGCTTAATGCAAACGCAACAAGTTTTAAGCGATGCAGGAATAATTTATTCTGGTTCTGGATTAAATAGTAATGAGGCTTATTTACCAGCCATCAAATCAATCAAAGGACAAACGATTGCGTTTCTAGCTTCTAGTGATCGAACAGGTCAATATAACAATTATCAACCCTATCTAAATGCAGGAGAAAATAAATCAGGATTTGCTTACCTAACTCCATACTACCTAAAACAGCAAATAGAAAGTGTAAGAGACATAGTTGACATTATCGTTGTAGAGATGCACTCAGGAAGTGAATATTCTCTTTCTCCAGGTTCTGATTATGATTCACCTACACTGCCGGATGAATTTCAAAGTCTAAGAATTAACCCAGCAAGTCGTTTTGGTTATGCTACATTGCCGGAAGAGGGTCTTGATATCGAAGATTATTCCCACAGATTAGATAGACCAAAAATGTGGGATAGAGCAATTAGACATTTTGCCATAGACCAAGGTGCAGATTTAGTCATAGCACATCATCCGCATATAATACAAGGGTTAGAACTATACCAAGGGAAATTAATTGCACACTCACTAGGGAATTTTATCTTTGACTTAAATTATCCTGAAACATATCCATCAATCATTCTCCAAGCAAAAGCTAATGAATTTGGTTATGTAGAATTCTTTGTTGACCCAATATATATTGATGATTATCTAACAGTGCCAGCAACAGGAGAATTAGGAAACTACATATTAGACTACGTTGCAATGAGGTCCAAAGAGCTTGAGACTTATCTCCATGTTGATAAGGATAATAATCGTGCATACGTTATTATGGACACGATAAATATGCTAGAACAAACAATTTATTACACTGCCAGCACCTCTAATTCTAAATCAATCTTATTAGGTGGTGAATCCTATCAGCAATCTGAACCAATACCTATATCTAAAGCTGGAAGTATTTCAAAAATCACAAATGAAGACGAACAAATAATTTTTTATCGACTTGGAAGAGAAAAGATTTGGATGAAAAATTTTGAAAATGAAGGCAGCTCTCTTTGGAATTTGAATAATAGCAACGAAATATTACAAGACTCCATATTTCGAAGAGGTAGTTCAGCATTATTACATTTAAGGAACCAAAATTCACCTAGTAATATTGTAACAAACTTGGAAGAACGACTCCCCTTTAATAATTTATTAAACCATAGCTTACATGGTTTCATAAGAACAAATAATGCAAGAAATGTAATATTAGAAGCTAGATATGCGGATGGAAGAACTAATGAGATTATTCACACATCATCATCTGGAGATACAATTTCAGGAAACACTACTTGGAAAAAATATTGGGGTGATATTCCAAATATTGATAATGCAACTTTTATTGATGTTAGAGCTAATAGTGGGATACCAGACTCAGGTATAGCATTTTCCTGGTTTGATGATTTAGGGTTAGTTGAATGGGATAGTCTGAAAACATTAACCGAATACTCGCATCACATATCTTCCCCAAATAACTATGATTACATACAACTTTATTTTCCGCATCAATTAGATACTATGAAGATAGAATTAGAAAATACGATTTTTGGTTCTTTTGATCAACTTATTGCAAATCCAATTGCAGTTAGGCCTATCATTACCATACCTGATTACTTTCATTTTTTTGATGAATCAAAAGGGCCAATAGGAAATCGAAAATGGAAAATTAATTCAAATATATTTAGTTATGGAAAAACACCATCAGTGTTTTGCGAGGAGCCAGGTATATATGAGATAAGCCTAACAATCCAAGGATTGGGTATGGAAGAACACACTAGCACAATTTCAGTCATAGCGTTAACGAATGATTCAATACCATTAATGAATGGTGATGTAAATGGCGATGGGTACATAACTACACTAGATGTCTTGCTTAGCGGAAATTACATTTTGGGAATAGTTGAATTCCTACCCCAGGAATTCCTAGCTGCAGACATGGATAACAATCTAGTGATTAATATCTTTGATTTATTGCTGATTTCAAATCAAATAAATTGATATGCTATATAATATATTTTAGTATTTCACTTACATTTGATAAAACAATACGCCCTGTATTATTCAACCTATTGGCACTCATATGTCCATAATTTAATAGAATACAATCAATATTCATTGCCTCAGCAACATCACTATCATGGGTGGTATCCCCTATCATAATTACATCATCTTGTTTAAAAGGTAATTCATTTATAAAAGCAATTCCCAATTCTTTCTTTCCTCTAGCATATTGATTATCAATACCTCTGATGATTGTAAAATAGTTTGTTAAATCATGGCTCTCTACCCAAGCGTGCAAATATTCTTGCTTACCTGCTGATAAAATAGACTGACTAAATCCAGCATCTTTTATCTCTTTAATTACTGATTTTACTCCTTGGTGGAGTTCTGCTTCATGAAAAAATTTTCCGTAATAAGCTACAAATTCATCACCAGTTTTTTCAAATGATTCTTTATCGAAATCAAAACCTAGTTTTTTATAATACTGTTCAACAGGAAATGTAAAAATCTCTCTATATTCAGTGAGATTTGTAGTTGCCAAACCCCTCTTTTTCAAACTTTCGTTTATTCCTCTTACGCAAAGCCAAGTATCATCAAGGATCGTGCCATTCCAATCCCATACAACATGCTTGTATTTCTTCTTTTTCATAATACTAAATTTCGGGCAGAAGAATGAAAAAAGGCATAATTTTTAATACTATGATTCCAATATTTATTCAAAATCTTTTATCAAGAATGGGAAACCCACTTCCAGGCTTTAGTGCTCAAGAGAAAATGAAGGTTAAAAATTCAAGAATAATAGAAGACAACAATGCTGAAATACCTTCAGCAGTTTTAATAATTCTTTATCCTGAGAACAACGATTGGTACTTTTTATTGACAAAGCGTGCAAAGAATCTATCGCATCATAAAGGACAAATATCGCTACCTGGCGGCATACAAGAAAATAGAGAATCGTATGAACAAACTGCCCTTAGAGAAGCAAATGAAGAAATTGGAATAAAAGATAAAGACATACAAATTATTGGAAAACTTACCTCAATTTCTGTTCCTGTTTCAAATTTCAAGATTTTCCCTTTTATTGGTTGGGTGAAAAAAAAACCGAAAATGATAGTACAAGAGAATGAAGTTGAACGAGTATTTTCTGTTTCGATAAATGAACTTTTAAATAAAAAAACCCTTAAAGAAAAAAGTGAAGTGTATTTAAATAGACAAATCAAAATTCCTTATTTTGATTTTGGGGGTGAAGTTGTATGGGGAGCAACTTCAATGATTTTATCTGAATTAAGAGAAATTATTAAGGATATTCAATGAATCTTGGTCAGTGGTTAAAATCTTTGAACGCAACTGATAAATTAATATTATTGATTTTGTACGGAATATGCATATATCTCAGCAAAATTACATTGGATTCCCTAATTGAATTATATGATTTGAAAAAGAAAAATAGCCAATTTCGTATCCGCTTTAGAATTACTCCAGGTTTGCTACTTGGTCTTGGTCTAGCATATAGTATTATTTTGCATCAAATTCTTGGAGCAATGTTTGATTTCATCCCATAATAAACAAGTCAACAGGAAAGCCTAAGGTTATATTGTTAAAATTTCATATAATCAAAGGCAGAACATTAAACTTTTTAACATAGTATAAAAAATAAGATGAGCAGTAAAAAAAGTAAGATTTTTGTTATAGATACTAATGTGATTCTTCATGATGCAACCTGCATCAAAAATTTTGAAGATAATGAAGTTGTGATTCCTATTTCTGTTCTTGAAGAATTAGATCAGTTTAAAAGAGGTAATGAACAGATACACTTTAATGCTAGGGAATTCCTACGGTATTTGGATGCTTTATCAATTGATTCTAATGAAACAGATATAAAAAAACCTAATGGGAAAGTTAAGGTTGTTGTAAACCACAAATGGCATCCACACATTAAGGCAACATTTAAGGATGATTGCCCAGACCATAGAATAATTAACTGCGCATTCAAACTTCATGAAGAAAATCCGAATAGAATTCTTGTTTTGGTATCAAAAGACACCAATATGCGCTTAAAAGCAAGATCACTTGGAGTTTTAGCTCAGGACTATACAACTGATGCTGTGAAAAACGTAAATGAAATATATACTGGGAGTAGATTGATTGAAAATGTTAGTTCTAATGAGATTGATTTAGTATACGAATCCGATGGTATTGAAAGCCAGAAACTAAAATCAATTGAAAAACCTATGGCTAATGAAAATTTTATTTTAAGAAATGGACAAAAATCAATTTTAGCACACTATAATCCATTCGAAAATAAAATTTTACAAATTAAAAAAATTAATGCTTATGGGATAGAGCCTAGAAATGCGGAACAATCTTTTGCATTGAACATACTTATGGATAATCGAATTCAATTAATAACCATGTCTGGTAAGGCCGGAACAGGTAAAACACTGTTGGCCTTAGCGTCTGCGCTTGAAAAAAGAAAAGATTTTAGAAAAATCTTTCTTGCAAGGCCAATCGTCCCTTTGAGCAATAGAGATCTTGGATTCTTGCCCGGGGACATTCAGTCTAAATTAGATCCTTATATGCAACCACTTTTTGATAATTTATCGGTGATACGACATCAATTCAAAAATAACGACAGACGATCTAGAAGAATCAATGAACTATTAGAAGAAGAAAAATTACTAATCACTCCTCTTGCGTACATACGAGGTAGAAGTTTACAAAAATCATTTTTCATTGTTGACGAAGCACAAAATCTTACTCCTCACGAGGTTAAAACCGTAATTACAAGAGCCGGCGAAGGTACAAAAATAATTTTCACTGGCGATATTAATCAAATAGACCATCCATATTTAGATAAGAAATCAAATGGTTTAGCCTATCTAATCAGTAAAATGAAAGGCCAAGATGTATTTGCTCATATTACACTTGAAAAAGGGGAACGAAGCGAACTTGCTGAGCTAGCAAGTAATTTATTGTGATAATTAAGTTTTAATTATGTTTATTATAAAAACCAATAACTCAATTACCAAGTAATTCATCTATTTTCTCTTCTACTTTATCCTCAACAACTTTACGCGTTGATTCTTTGACTTCATCAATAGACTTTTCAACTGTTTTTGAGACCGAATCTCTTAGAGTATCAATATCTTCTGGAATATCCTGCTCTGTGTACATTAGATATATTACATAGATAAAAAGTATTGCTCCTGCAGTGATTACAAGTTTTATTATTTTTTTCACTACAGCAAATACTAATAGTATCAATAGAATAACACATATACCTAAATATACTGGGTTTGATAAATCAATTAATCCTTCCATAACATACCAAATCTATGAAAAGAACAAGTACAAGGATAATAAAAATCTGACTAATTTTTACAATGCGTTTTAGAATTATATCACTTTTACTGTGCTCTTTATGTTTAGCACAATCTAAATATCCAGTAGATTCCTTGTTGATATCAAAGGATACTCCAATAATCAATAGAATTGGATTAATTCCTATTTCTTTATGGCAGAGAATATCTTACAATACTAATGTGTTCAATTGTCAATTTTATCCTAGCTGCTCAAATTATGGTGCCCAGGCAATTAAAGAGTATGGAATCATAAAAGGAAGTATAATCACATCAGACAGAATTGTCCGCTGTAATCCATTTGCATATCATTATCAAATAGAGTTAAGCAGGCCATTCAATGAAAAAGATGGTAGACTAATTGATCCAATTGAATATTTACAAAATAACAACCCAAAAAAATCACCAATTCTTGCTGGAATTTTTTCTGCAATAATTCCCGGTATGGGTCGTGTTTATGTGAACAGAACCATGGATGGTTTGACAGGACTATGGACATTTTTCATTACAGCTAATTCAACATATCTTGCTTTCAAGAATGAAAATTATTTTTCAGTATCAATTTTTGGTATTGCTACTAGTTTTGTATGGCTAGGTGAAATATATGGAGCATGGCGATTGGCAAAACAATTATGAATTTTAGATAAAATTGAGCCACCGACTGGATTTGAACCAGCGACCCACGCATTACGAATGCGTTGCTCTACCAACTGAGCTACGGTGGCAATTTTAATTCAATATGCCTCAACTTCTAAAAGTTCAATCTCAAAAATGAGTTTTGCGCCTGGTGGTATTACATCACCAGCACCATTATCCCCGTAACCAAGATCTGAGGGTATGGTTAATTTTCTTTTCCCACCGACTTTCATCCCTTTTACGCCTAAATCCCATCCCTTAATAACTGAACCAACTCCTAATGTAAAAGCAAATGGCTCACGCCCTGGTTTTAAAGAAGAGTCGAAAATAGAACCATCTTCCAATTTCCCAGTATAGTTAACCACAACTTTATTGAAATCCATTGCCTCAGAACCATTGCCTTCTAGAATATCTTCAATAACTAGCCCGTTTTCCATTAAGGTAATCCTCCTTTCATTATTACAGCAAAAAATATAAATAAGTGAAAAAAACATTACTATGTTAATTGCAATTCTCATCAGATGTACTTTCCTTATTTATTTAAAAAGTAATGTAAATTTACCTAATGATGATCGTGTCACAAACTTTAATGAAACCGTGATAAAATATTTTAAAAAAAGAAAATTAAGCACTTTGTTTTTCTGTTACTTATCATCTAGTGTTTTTGCAAATGAACGATTATATCTAAAACAAGCGGAGATTTTAGAAAATAAAACAATCGATGGAAAATCAGTGAAATTAATTTCAGGTGATATTGTATTCAAAAAAGGTGACCTTACATTAAACTGCGAGAACGGGATTCAATATGTATTAGATGATCTTGCAATATTATACGATGGTATCCATGCTACCCAAAATGAAAGAAAAATGACTTGCGACACTATAAAATTTTTTTCCAATGATAATATTCTTCACGGTATTGGGAATTCACATGTTTGGGATATCGATTATAATCTAGTAGCAGATTCAATTACTATTTTTACTGAAATTGATAGTGGCATTGCAGCAGGAAATGTTACCCTAATCCAAAAAGGGCAAATTATTAATTCTGATAGGATTAAGTATAAAAGAGAGAAGGGGGGAAAAGGTGTTTCATATACCGCAATTGGAAATGTTATAATAAAAGACTCATCCATAATAGCGAAGTGTGGCAAGGCTACATACAGTCACTCAGATCGGAATACTACACTTGAAATAAACCCTCAAATAAATGAGAGTGAGAGAATTTTATCAGGGGAAAGAATATTTTTATCTTACGAAAATGAAAAACTAAAAGAGTTACATATTCCTCAGAAAGCAAATGTAATCACTATAGCAAAAGGGTATCAAAAATCAGTGACTGATTCAATGAAATTAGGCGATAGTCTTAACCTAAAAAACAAGATAGAAGGAAAAAAATTAGTAAGTTTTTTTAACAATGGGAAAATTGATTCCATAAGAATTGAAGGTATGGCAAAAACGCTCTATCATGTATTCAAAGATTCTATCTACC
>PBFM01000058.1 GCA_002718655.1 Fidelibacterota bacterium | reverse complement strand
TGCAGTAGGATCCGTACATCCATAACATGAAGTGTCTGCTGGAAGATCATTTCCATCAGCATCTACACCATCATCGCCTGGACATGATCCACAACCATTCGGCTCAACACAAGAACCATCATCTTGATTCGCAGAACTATTAAAATTACATGCAGTAGCAGATGTACAACCATAAACAGCATCTAAATATTCAAAAGATGCACCAGCGGCAACAGGTATTCCACCTGAAGCAAGTAGAGTTCCTTGCGAAGCAATCTCCCAACTACACTCATATGCATATGATCCTGTTGAAGAAGATAATGGATAGCTACCATAATCAATACATAATTCTAAACTACCACTAGATCCAGAAGGCAAAGATAAATTTAGAACAGACCCAAATAGATAGTTAGATGAGTCAGCTGACGTAACTTTTAATGTATTACCACCCCAACCATCTCCAAAAGAATCATTTAAAGTTACATTCACAATTCCATCTTTACTACAACCTGTTTGAGCACCTGTCGAGTCACAATCAAAACCAAATTGATTAAGTTCTGTAGCACCTCCACCACATGTACCACAATAATCATATGTTGATGAACCACCACAAACACCTGCACAGTCTACAGCTGCTATACAATTTCCATCACAATCATAATTAGTTGCAGGATATGTACAAGCTTCAGCTGCACCAAAGTTACACGCTGTACTATCTTCACAAGATTCAGCTGCACCATCGTCATAAGTTAAGTAAACATCATCAAGATAAAATCCATTTTGATTAGATGAAACAGAATTCCAAGACAAGGTAATAGTTTGTCCTGCATATGAACTTAAATCAAATGAGTAAGCGCCCCAACCATTACCAGGACAAACATCATCAAGTACATCACCATTAACAGTAAATGATTGAGAACCACCCCAAGAGCAGTCCGCTGCACGCTTCCAGTAACTTAAAGATACGCTAGTAGCTTCCGCTGGAAGATCAACTGAAACAACCATATTAGCACCATACCAACCGCTCCAATAAGTACCGCCATACGAAGAAACTAGCGTGCCTCCTGTAAAATCACCTGCATCTGAACTAAAATACTCCTCAATAGCAACAACAGTAGCACGATTGCTATTATAAGTAACTTCAGGCTTTTCACCAGTTACTGGGGGTTCTCCCACTTTCTTATCGCGCACAACTTCCACCTCAACTGGCGCTTCTATTCTCAACGAAGCATCCTTTGAATCTCTCAGTTCTTTCATTTTATTAATTTCAAGTGCTTGACCTGAAGCAAATAAAACCGTAAAAGAACACATTACGCTTATCAAAAGATACATTTTCTTATTAACTTTCATTTATTTCCTCCTCCTTAAGAGTTTGTTTTTTCTTTTTTATTTTTTCCAAAATACCAAATGGTATTTTAATAATTTTTATGGGATAATTTAAGAACACCTCAAAATACACGATGTGATACGAATCACGATTCGAAAAATACTTAAACTATGTATTTAATTAGCTCCTCCTCCCAGAATAAAGCTGTTAAAATATATAAATAAATTATATTAGGTGCAAGGTTTGTTTGTATTTTTTTTTAAAAAATCGACCCATTCGTCGATAAAATTCTAAAGCCTAACCTAAAATAGCATTTACAATAGAAACAATATCCAATACATTTATCAGGTCATCATCATTATAATCTGCAGCACACTCAAAGGCTATAGAACCATTCCCCAAAACTAGCTGAGCAAGCGAAACAACATCCAAAACATTTAATAAACCGTCCCCATTCACATCTCCTAAATCAACAGAACATGAAACTTCTTCAGAGAGCGCCCCTTCATCAATCCAATCTGCAATTAAATCTATTTGGACCTGAGTTAAAGCTCCCGCAGGGGGCATGTCTTGATTAGATGATTCTGGAAGTATAAGCCTTTGATATAATTCACTTGCAGCATGATCTCCCGCCACTATACTCCCAGATAAAATAACATTATCATAATTAGATAAGTTTAATCCACCCGCAGAATTTCCAAGATGACAATTTCCACAATGATTGTTAAATATTGGTTGAATCTCCGATTCATAATCAACTGAGAACAATAAAGAAAATAAAACTATATAAGAGTAAATCTTAACCATATTCAAACACCCCATTTAAAAAAAAGAGCCATCAAACATAAAATATTTAATGGCTCTTTTAAGTTATTACAATGTTAAGAAACTTTTATTTCAATAACATTAATTTTTGAGTCTCTACATGGCCTGCAGACTCTGCTCTAACCATATACACTCCCGTTGGAACATCTTTAGCGTCCCAAGTTAAAGAATATGTATTTGCAATCATATTTCCCTCAGAAAGAGTTGCAATCTCTTGACCCATCAGATTATAAATCTTAACCGAAACAAAACCGTCTTGATGAAGATTCATATTGATTGTTGTTGACGGATTAAATGGATTTGGATATGCTCTATCTAAAGAAATAGATTGAGGAGCATAAGCCACATTCATTGCACCTTGAGAATTTGCAACAATCATATCTTTAATTACAAAGTCAGAATTTGCAGTAAATAGCTCATTGCTCTCAGGCTTAACAATGACAAGAGTTGTTGTATTGCCTGTAGTTAAATAGTCTGCAACCATTGCATCATCAGTTATATCTAAAACAAAACCAGAACCATGAGACAGTGTCATCTGGATACCACCAACATAACCATTTGATTTCATAGTTAAAGAGTTTGAATCTTTATTTAATTCAACTGAAGTTGCGTCAACTACTCTACCGCCAAGAATGAGATTTACAATAGAAACTATATCAAGAACATTTGCAGCACCATCACCATTTAAGTCTGCAGTTTCTAAACCGCAATCATCAAGCTCAGACGTTCCTAAAATAACATTCACGATAGCAACAATATCCAGAACATTGGTTGACCCATCAAGGTTAACATCACCCGTTCCAGCTGTTGAGCAGCCGCCAAAACAATCTTGACTGTCTGCATCACCTGCAATAGCTGTCACAGGACCAACTGTCTGAGATGTATCACCACTAATATTGCTAACTAACGATACTGTCACATCAACAGATGTTCCATATTCAAATCCATATACAGAGAAACCAGTTTCACCTAAAGATGTTGATGCTTCCCATGTATAAGTCCAATCATCTAAAGTTCCATCACCATCTTGATCAAGACATGCAACACATGAATATGTAAGAACACCTAAGATACTACGATCCTGAGGTATTTCGTCTTGTTGATCTAGCGTTCTAACATCGACATAATTATCTAATAGTAAAAGTTTATTTGGAAGCTCATCTGTTACGGCAAGTAAGCCTGGAACATATTGATCGTTATCAGCACCTACGACATCTCCTGGACAATTACAGCCAGTACAGTCCCAGCTATAATTTGCTTCTAAAGCTGCACAATTAATACCAAAGTCTATCCATGCACTATCACAACATTCAGAGCCATAGGCTGTAAAGTCATTCACACAGTCATCACAGACTGGGTCACTTCCACCAGTAGTTCCTCCTGTTGTTGTACCTCCGCCAGTAGTAGCCCCGCCAGTAGTAGCCCCACCAGTAGTACCACCACCATCAGTACCATCACAGCCAGGATCAGTTGCTGGACAGTCTCCACCATCACAGTCATAGCATGTTAAGTCTGCACCATATTGCTGATCATTGCAATCTGGATAATTATCACCAATCCAGCTTGCAGGCCAACATTCACCCGAGCCATCACAGTCTTCAACTTCTCCATCACCACAACCTTCTGCAGGATTACTATCCTCCCAAGTTGTAGTCACAGCAGCTTGAAGCACACCATATGTATCCTCTAACTCAGACCCTGTAGCACATACATTTGTTGGATCTTCAAGAGCAAACATACTTGACATCATGCAAACAGCAAAAAGTACATTAAATTTCGAAATCATTTTCATATTTCCTCCTTGATTAAAATTAAAATCTTATTTAAAATAAAAAACTAAAACAACTTTTTAATCGCATTTATTCGCAACTTAAATATAGGAAAAAAATAATTATAGAATGTGATATATTTAACAAAATATACATACTGTTACAAACTCTATAAAATTAATTAACTATTAAATTTCTTGGCCCATTTCTAAATCAAACAATCTCCTAAGCAGACCAGTTAAAACATAGAAGATGGGAGTATCTATAAATGCACATAGCATCTTAAAAGTCCACCCATCTAGCACTGCACTAAAAATTTCTCCAGATGTCCAAACTCCTATAAATAGAACTCCTATTACTAGCGTAGTATCTACAAGCTGCGAGGCAATTGTAGAGGCATTATTTCGAAGCCAAAGATGTTTTCCTTTTGTTAAATTTTTCCAAAAATGGAACAATTTTACATCTAAAAATTGAGCTGATAAATATGCTACCATAGATGCAGCGATAATTCTCCATGCATTTTGAAACACTTTATTGTAAACACTGTCGCTTACAGGCGATCCATCTATTGAATTAAACTGAGCCCCAAGCCAAAGGAATAACAAAACAAATAATGATGCTATAAATCCAGAAAAAACAACTTTATTCGTCTTGTCTCTACCATATATTTCAGATAATATATCTGTAACTAAAAATGTTATTGGGTATGGCAAAATACCTGCTGAAACCCTGAAAACATGAAACCCTAAATCTATATCAACAAATTTATTTGCGATTAAATTACATGTTACTAGTGATGCTACAAAAACTGCCGATAGAATCATAAAAATCATATTGGACATTTCTTGTCTGTTTTTAGCTATAACCATTATTCTACCTCATGAACTTTTAATAAATTAGTGCTACCCGGAACGCCTACAGGCACCCCCGCTATAAATACAAATTTTTGTTTTTTCTTAATCATTTTTTTATCTTTAAGTAATTTTTGACATCCTAAGACCATATCATCTACATTGTCCATCTGATTTAAAATTAATGTGTTTACGCCCCAAAAAATATTTAATTGATTGGCTATTTTTTCATATGGGCAGATTGCAACTATATTTGCATCTGCTCTAAAATTTGAGACCATCTTAGCAGTGCTGCCTGATTCGGTCATGACCGCAATAACTGGAATATTGATATCTAATGCAATATTATATGCGGCATGGCATATAGAGGTCAATACATTGGTTTTTTTGAACTTTGGCTCATTAATTTGAAAGCCACTACTCCTTGATATTTCCTCTTCAACATTTTCTGCTATTGAGGACATTGTTTTTATTGAATCTACTGGATAGCTCCCAACGGCAGTTTCAGCAGATAACATTACAGCATCCGCCCCATCATATACAGCGCCTGCAACATCTGCAACCTCAGCTCTAGTTGGAGATGGACTGCTAACCATGGAGTCAAGCATTTGAGTTGCTGTGATTACAGGCTTTCCTCTTTTATTACATTTTTTAATTATCATTTTTTGCAAAATCGGTAATTGCTCTATAGGAAGCTCTACTCCTAAATCTCCTCTTGCTATTAATATACCATCATATATATCAATCAATTTATCAATATTCTTTATTGCTTGAGGAGTTTCAATCTTTGCAATAACAGGGATATCTTCTAAGTTTGAAGATATAATTTTTGCAAAAGAATCATAGTCTTGATCTGTCCGCACAAATGAATGAGCAAACCAATCAACTTTTAAATTACATCCTAAATTAATATCTGAAATATCTTTAGAGTTTAATGAAGGTATATTTAATTTTATGTTTGGGAAATTTATGCCCTTTGAAGCATATATTACGCCTTCATTAAGAGCCTTTACCTGAATAGAATGTTTATATCTTTTTGAAATAATCGAAAATTCTATTTTCCCATCATCTATTTTTATAATTTGGTCTTTCTTAACATATGAAAAATCAATTTTATTATTAATTGGAATATTGACCTTCCCTACACCTAAAGAATATTCCTTATTCTTTTTTATTAATATTTTGCCTTTTGGAATTGTTGATTTAATGCGAATTTTAGGACCACATATATCAAATAGGATTGATATTGTTTTACCATATTTCTTTGATGACCATCTAATTAAATTAACAACTTTCTCAACCTCATTGCTATCGCTGTAGTGAGACATGTTTATGCGAGCAACATTCATGCCCGCCATAATCATTTCTTTCAACCTGACTGGAGATGAGGATGCGGGCCCTATAGTTGCAATAATTTTAGTTTTTCTATTTAACATAATAAATTGAAATATTATATGCATAATTTACTGTAAATAAATGACATAATAATCTTTGATATTGCCTAATATATGGGTGTAATAATTTTATTTTTTTACTAATGAATATGGAAATAAAAATTAAATTTTGGGGAGCACGAGGTTCGTTTCCATCTCCTAGAGAAGACACGGTTCGATATGGAGGGCATACTTCTTGCGTTGAAATTAGGTCTTCTGATAATGATTTGGTAATATTAGACATGGGGACTGGAATGATTGACCTAGGCAGGTCAATGGCTTCTGAATCCAACCCTCCAACTTCTGCGCATGCAATTATTAGCCATTATCACTGGGATCATTTATTTGGATTTTTAGGATTTAATCCATTATATAATCCTGATTTTACATTCAACATGTATGGTAAAGAAGATAAAATGGAACCTCAAGAAATTATCCAATACATTCAAAATCATACTTTCTGGCCTGTTGACATGTCAATGCTTGAAGCTAATATAAATTTAAACGATTTTCCAGATCATGGATTAGTTATTGATGATAATATCTCAATACAAAGTTCATTGCATGGGCATCCAAATGGGGCAAATAGCTATAGGATTAATATGCATGGGAAAACTATTGCATATTCTACAGATTGCGAACACCCTGTAGATAAACTAAATAAAAATGTTATTGAAAATGCAAGGAATTCAGACATTTTAATCCATGATGCCCAGTACCACTCACATGAGTTGTCTAAATTTAGAGGATGGGGTCATAGTAGCTGGGAACAAGCTATTGAAGTAGCTAAATTATCTAATACAAAAAAATTAATTCTATTTCATCATGATCCATTTAGGACAGATGATGAGCTAGATGAAATTCAAGAAAATGCTAAAAAACTATTCCCAGATGCTATCGTAGCTAAGCAAGGAATGGAAATAATATTATAAATCAATGAGTAGTTTATACTTTGACACCGCTGCAACAACACCTTTAGATAAAAAAGTTTCTGATATTATGGCAGAAATTCAAAATTCTATTTTCGGGAACCCTTCTAGTATTCATCAATTTGGACAAAAATCTCGCACATTAATTGAAAAATCAAGGAGAAAGATTGCAACATCCTTTAATTGCAAGCCAAATGAAATTATTTTTACAAGTGGTGGCACCGAATCAAATAATTTAGTCTTAAAAGGAATTTTAAAGCCTGGAGACCATCTTATAACAAGTTCTTACGAACACCCTGCTGTAATTAATGCGGCTAAACAATTAGAAAATAATCATATTGAGGTATCCTATGTAAAACCTGATTTAAATGGTGTTGTGAGTCCTGATACCATACAAAGTGAAATTAAACCTAACACCAAATTAATTTCAATTATGTATGTAAATAATGAAATAGGTAGCACAAACCCCATTGAAGATATTATATGTATTGCAAAAAAATGTAGTATTAAGTTTCATTCAGATGCAGTGCAAGTAGTGGGCAAACAAAACCTTGATTTAAATGCTCTTGGAGCTGACTTTTTAAGTATTGCTGCACATAAATACTATGGACCAAAAGGTATTGGAATGTTATTTCTAAAATCTGGGAATTCTATTGAATCTATTATAAATGGTGGAGGTCAAGAACAAAGTGTTCGCCCTGGGACTGAAAATGTAGCAGGCATCGTAGGAATGGCCCTTGCAACAGAAATTGCTACAGATAATGTAGCGCTGAATTCTAAAAAAATTATAAAATTAGAAAATTTGTTTTTAGATTTATTAAATAAAACAGAAATTCAATATAAAATAAATGGACAAAGTCGTATCCCCGGAATTATTAATATGACATTTGAAAATATGCTTGGACAAACTCTGGTAATGAAACTTGATATGATGGGGATTGCAGTCTCATTTGGATCTGCATGTGCTTCGGGGGCCCTAAAACCATCCAAAGCATTATTAGATATAGGCCTGTCAGAACATGATGCCTTAAGAACTATCCGAATATCGATAGGCAAATTTCATCAAGAAGATGATATAAAAACTTTAGTTCAATCTTTAGAAAGTATTTTAAATCAAAAAACTAATGTAAACCATGAGAATAACTATGTCTCCTAAAGAAACTGTTTTAGTTGCAATGTCTGGAGGAGTTGATAGCTCTGTTGCGCTTATAAAAATTATTGAATCTGGCTACAACCCTATTGGAGTGACTATGAAGTTATGGGGATATAATGAGGTTGGTGGAAGTGATGATAATAGTTGCTGTGGAATTAATGAAATAAATGGAGCTAAACTTGTTTGCGATCAACTTGGCGTGCCCCATTATACCATTGATTTTCAAAATGTATTTAAAGAAACTGTAATAGATGACTTTGCAAATGAGTATCTAAATGGCCGGACTCCAAATCCATGCGTGCGATGTAATTCCTATGTAAAATGGGATGCTTTTATTAAGCAAGCAGATGAATTAGGGGCACAGTATATCGCTACAGGGCATTATGCCACTATCGGCTCATTTAATAATCAATCCGTAATAAAAAAAGGAGTTGATCCTATAAAGGACCAGTCCTATGTTCTTTGGGGAATCCCAAAAGATTCAATTTCAAGAACTATTTTTCCGCTAGGTGATCTTACTAAGAAACAAGTTCGCGAAATTGCTCGTAAACACAACTTAGAAACTGCTGAAACTCCTGAAAGCATGGAAATATGCTTTGTTGCAGATAATAATTACAATAGATTCTTAAATGAATATATCCCTGATAAAATGGAGTCTATTGGACCTGGTGAAATTATAGATGAAGAAAACACCGTTGTAGGCGAGCATAGTGGCTATACTAATTATACAGTTGGACAAAGAAAAGGGATAGGTTTATCATATCCTGATCCCAGGTACGTAAAAGCAATTGATGCAGAAACAAACACTATTACAATAAGCACAAAAAATAAATTATATAAAAATGAATGTTTTATATCCAATATAAATTGGCTTATAAAGGAGCCTGGTTTACCTATTAATGCTTATGCTCAAATTAGATATAATAGCAATCCAGTACTGGCTAAAATTTCAATCGAAAGTGGTCAAGCAAAAGCAATTTTTGATAAACCTCAACTAGCGGTAACGCCAGGGCAATCAATAGTATTTTACAATGAAAAAAACCCAGAAATTTTAATCGGTGGAGGGATTATAGAATTAAAGTGAATATGAATTTGTCTGTCATTATATTAGCCGCTGGAAAAGGCACGCGCATGAATTCAGAACTGCCAAAAGTTCTTCATCAAATAAATAATAAACCTATGATATTAAATGTAGTCCAGACTGCAAATGATATAAATGCTAATCCTATCATAACCGTTGTTGGTTATAAATCTGAATTAGTAAAGCAGGCATTGAAAGATACAAGGACTGAGTTTGCATTACAAGAACAACAGAAAGGAACTGCACATGCTGTTGAAAAATGCACAGAACAACTAAAAAATTTTGAAGGTAATGTATTAATTTTATCTGGAGATGTACCCTTTATATCGCCAAATACATTAAGCACATTAATAGAAAAACATAATCAATCTAATGCAAAAGCTACAGTTTTAACTTGTGCCTTAGATAATCCATATGGATATGGAAGAATTATTAAAAAATCTGATAATACCCTTAAAAAAATTGTTGAACATAAAGATGCTACTGAACTTGAATTGGCTGAGCATGAAATCAATACAGGAATATATATCTTTGACTCAAAGACATTATTTAATGTGTTGCCAGAAATAAGTAATAATAATAAACAGGAGGAATACTACCTTACTGATGCACTAAATATACTACTTGATAAAAATGAAGTTGTTTTTATCCAAAAAACAAATCGTATTAACGAAATAATAGGAATTAATACATTAGAGCAATTAAAAGAAGCTAGCAATGTATCTTAAGAGAATAATCCCCTATTTAACAATACTAGCATCAGCACTTATTATTATCATTGGGTTAAAAAATAATTATTTTTCAAATTTATTTTCAAGTGAATCATCTAAAACAATTGAACTCAATAAACTCTATTTAAAGAATCAATATAATAACTCAGAGTTTGAGAAATCTAAAGTTGCTATAAAAAATGGATGTGGGAAAAAGCAGCTCGGCCTTACTTATAAACGATATTTACTTGATGTTGGATATGATATTACCGAGACAAGTAATGCTGAGCATTTTGGACATACATATACAAAAATATTATTTCATAAAAACAATAAGGCTTCTGCAAAATACTTATCAACTGAACTAGGAATTAATGATAATAAAATAATTGAAGATACTAATGATGATATTTTTCAAGATTTAACATTAATATTAGGCCAGAATTATGCTAATTTAAAATCTCATAAAACAGCGGTTAAGTATAATCCCTTTAAATAATGCCAACAAAGAATACAGCCATAAAAATTTCAAATAAAACTATTAAGCATATTGCCGATTTAATGTTAGATAAAAAGGCCATTGATATAACTTTGATAGATGTTCAAAAAATTACTACTTTAACTGATTATTTTATTATATGCACCTCAGACTCTGACCCTCAAACTCGAGCCATTTATAATCATATTAAAGATGAATTAAGTAAAAAAAATATTAAGGCTTGGAAAACAGAGGGCTATGAACATCTAAATTGGGTAATTATAGATTATATAGATTTTGTAATACATATTTTTAACAAAGAAACTCGTAGTTACTATGATTTTGAACGTCTTTGGGCAGATGCTAAAATAACTAAAATTAATAATTTATGAAAAAAATAGTAATCCATAATGTTGTTGCTGCTTTATCAAAACTTGAATATCCCCAAGATAAACTGATTATACAAAAGACAAAAAGCCTTATTCACGGTGACTATAGTACAAATATCGCTATGGTCCTTACGAATGATTTAAAAGAAGCTCCTGATAAAATTGCAAAAAGAATTATTACCAAAATCCATGAATTGTTTCCTGAAAATTATACATCAATAGATATTGCAGGACCAGGCTTTATTAATTTCAAGCTAAAAAGAAAATTACTTTTTAATGAATTAAAGAACATTCTTAAAAAAAATGAATCTTTTGGTAAAACAACATTGGGAGAAGGCAAAAAAGCTTTAGTTGAATTTGTAAGTGCTAACCCAACAGGCCCACTAACGATTGGACATGGTAGAGGCGCTATATTAGGTGATACTATTAGCAACATATTAGAATGGAATGGCTATATCGTTGAACGAGAGTATTACTTTAATAATGCTGGCAAACAAATGGATCGTTTAGCGTTATCTGTTTATTTAAGGTATTGTGAATTGCTAAATAAAAAAGTGGATTTTCCTGATGAGTGTTATCAAGGAAAATATATATACAATATTGCTGAAATATTAATTGATAAATATAAAGATGAACTAATTGAAGATGAACAAAATGTTCTATTTAAAGAATCTGCAGAAGAACATATTTTTAAAGATATAAAAAATACTTTAAATGATTTAGGAATTAAGTTTGATAACTTTTTTAATGAGGACTCTTTATATAACAATAAAGCAATTTTCAAAATAATAGACTCATTAAAAAATAAAAGTTTAATTTATGAGAAAGATGGAGCCACATGGTTTAAAGCAACATCTGTTGGTAGAAATGATGATCGTGTTTTGATTAAAAGTACTGGGGAACCTACATATAGACTACCTGATATAGCATACCATAAAGATAAACTTGATAGAAATTTTGATTTAATAATTGATGTCTTTGGTGCAGATCACATGGATGCCTATCCAGATGTATTAGCTGCATTAAAATGTTTAGATTATGATGTTGATAAAATAAAAGTTCTCATACATCAATTTGCAACAATAACAGAAAATGGTCAATCTGTTAAGATGTCTACACGAAAAGCTAATTTTATAACTTTAGATGAGCTTTTAAGTGAGGTGGGGCCTGATGTATTAAGATATTTCTTTTTAATGAGAGGTATGAATACTCACTTAAATTTTGATATAAATATTGCCAAAACTGAATCTGATGAAAATCCAGTATTTTATCTTCAATATGCATATGCAAGAATTAGCAACATAATCAATAGGTCTGTCCAGTTGAAATATATAGATAATGATCAGCCAAATCTATCTTTGCTGTGTACAGATATAGAAATAGAATTAATTAACATGTTAATTGCTTTTCCAGACTATGTAGAAGACACCCTAAATAAATTAGAACCTCAAATTATAGTTAATTATCTCCAAGCACTTGCAATGCTCTTTCATCGATTTTATTCAAAAAATAAAGTGTTAACTGAAGATGAAGAGCTTTCTTATGCCCGATTAATGCTAATCAAAGCTATAAAAATAGTATTTAAAAATGGACTGACTATACTTGGAATTTCTCACCCTGAAAAAATGTAATCTTTCAGGAACTAAATTTGAAATTTTGTGACCCAGGAAGGATTTGAACCTTCGGCCAATGCCTTAAAAGGGCACTGCTCTACCAGCTGAGCTACTGGGTCAACATCAAATTGATGAATATTTTTTAAAAATTTTAATTAAAATTACTGAACAAAATTAATACCTTTCAATATAAGAAATTATACAAATAAATAATTTTATGTTATTTTTTATATAAATAGATTTTTGAAATATATTGGGGGCGCCTGGTTTCGACAGATAAATACTATGGTGTAGTTGCATGCCGAGGATCCAAAGTTCCTCGAAAATCCCTTTGGAAAAACAATAAGTGGCGAATATAGCTACGCTGCTGCTGCTTAATTGTCAGTAGCTGTCTATTAATGGGCGCGTTCGCCTCCTATTAAATAGGCATCATTAATGCGAACTAGCTTATTATGCTGTCTAGACATAATAAGCGAAATATATAGGCTAGTTTGAAAATAGTTTGACTATTTATGAAAATCAAATGAACCTTAAAAAATAGTCTAAGCATGTAGACGCTATATTAATAGATTATTTGGACGGGAGTTCGATTCTCCCCGCCTCCACACTATATTCTCATAATGTAACAAACTATTTCAAGCATTGTATCTATCTAATAAACTTCATAATTTCTTTTAGTTTTCATATTTACATGTTCTATTGGAGTATTATCAATGAAATTTATTCATATTATTTTACTATTTACTATTAACTATGTATTTAACCAAGTCTCAATAGAGGCAACCCCTAAGAGTTTTCTATCAAGTAGATCATTTACTCCTCAAACAATAACTCTCCCAAATATTAATAAAGATCAACTTCTTGAAGAAGATAGAATAGAAATGCAAACTAATCAAAACAAACCCTATAGGTTTGCAAAAACTATTTATGTTGATTTAAATATGAATAATTCTGGAACTTGGACTAATTTAGATGACGGTTCATCTATCTGGCAATTAAAAATAAAATCAACGGGAGCCCATTCATTAAATTTAATATATGATGTATTTAATATTCCCTCTGGTTCAGAGTTTTTTGTTTATTCTGAAAACCGTGAAATGATTATAGGCGCCTTTACAGATTATAATCATAAACCTCATGGGGGGTTTTCAACTGCCCCAGTTAAAGGTGAAACTATAGTTCTAGAATATAATCAACCTGAAAATGTGGAATTTAATGGAGAAATAAGTATTCAATCTATTGCTCATGACTATAGAAATATTTTTTTAAAGAATTCATCTAGAGGCTATGGAGATTCTGGCTCATGTAATAATAATGCAAATTGCTCAGAATTCTCTAATTGGGAAGATCAAATTAACTCTGTAGCTCTGATTTTAACATCTGGAGGTTCTAGATTATGTACTGGTAGCTTAATAAATAATACTGAGCAAGATTTGACTCCTTATTTTTTAACTGCAAACCATTGTTTAGGAGGTAATAATTCTTGGATTTTTATGTTTAATTATGAAAGCCCTGGATGTGAAAATCAAGATGGCCCTACAAATATGACTGTATCTGGATCAACTTTATTAGCAAATAACTCTGGGTCAGATTTTGCATTGCTTGAACTAAACGAATCTATTCCAGAAGATTATAATGTTTACTATTCTGGATGGGATATTACTGGAGATACTCCAAGTACACCTGTATGCATACATCACCCTTCTGGAGATATTAAAAAAATATCTTTTGATTATGATAATGCTTCCAATGCTGGTAGTTACTGGGATATTGATAGTTGGGATGATGGAACAACTGAGCCTGGATCTTCTGGGTCTCCACTCTTTGATGGAAACTCTAAACGTATTGTAGGACAATTGTATGGAGGGGTTGCATCTTGCACTAATAATGGTTATGATACTTATGGAAAAACTTCAGTTTCATGGAATACTGGATTAAGTTCATATCTAGACCCTTTCAATAGTGGAACGCAAATACTTGATGGGACTAGAACTGGAGGAGGCATTACAATAATTCATGAGGATATAGATGATATGCCTTATAATGAAGAATCTATAAGTTTTACAGCTAGTGTTATAAGTAATGTTGGGAATGTTGAAGTTGTTGAGCTTTATTATAATCTAGGTGATGGCATGATGAATTTGGAAATGAATCAAACTAATGAGAATAATTATGAAGCTACCATTAATGGATTGTATGATGGCATGATTATAGAGTATTATATCCAAGCAGTAAATTCAGAAGGGGAATTGCAAACATATCCTTCTAATGCTCCAGATAATACAATTTTATTTATTTTAGGAGATTTGCCCAATTTATATGCAAATAACTTTGAATCAAATTCAGATGGGTGGATTATAGGTGATTCTAATGATACAGCAACTGCAGGAATATGGGAATTGGTAGAACCTATAGCAACATATAATGATGATAATATTCAGATACAGCCTGGAGAAGATTATGATGATGAGGGGACTTTTTGCTTTATAACTGGGAATGGCTTTGATCAGGGTAATGGAGGCTTTGATGATGTTGATGGAGGAAATACAACTTTATATAGTCCTGAATTTAATTTTGAAGGTTTAGATGAAGCTATTGTTACTTATTGGAGATGGTATACTAATAATGTAGGTGATAATGGAAATAATGATAAATGGATAGTTAGCATAACTGATGATGGCGTGAATTGGATTGATCTTGAAAATACAAGTTCTTCAAGTACAAGTTGGCAAAAAAAACAATTTATATTATCTGATTATATAAATTTTGGAAGCACAATTAAATTCAGATTTATAGCTGAAGATATTGCTTATAATGGTGATGATGGTAGTGGTGGCTCATTGGTTGAAGCTGCAATAGATAATTTTTATATAGAATATATTGGTGATAATTCAAATAATTTAGGTGATGTTAATAATGATAATAATATTAATGTACTTGATGTTGTTACGCTAGTAGGAATGATCCTTGGAACAAATGAGCCTGACTATTCTACCGCAGATTTAAATAGTGATGGTGAGTTAAATGTATTAGATGTAGTTATGATTGTAAATATAATTCTTGATGGAAATTAAAAAATTTTGAAATAATGAATTTAAATACTAAGTTGCATTATGAGTAAGTTTATAAGCATATTAACAATTGTTAGTTTAGTATTTACGCAATCAAATAATAACAGTGACTTAACTAATTACAATAAATGTGGGACTTTAGATCCAACGGCTGAATTAATAATTCCTGAAAATGAAATATTAGATTGGATAGATTCAAACCCTGATCATCAAAGTCGAACGACCCTTAATATCCCTATTGCCTTTCATGTTATTTATGAAAATAACTCTTTATCAGGAGGCTATGTCCAGGAATCTGCTATTAATGACCAAATACAGGTTCTGAATGATGCTTTTAATTCTTTAGATATATTCTTTATAGTTGATACCATTAACTATGTGCAAAACAGTGATTGGTATAATAATGATAATGAATATACATATAAAGAACAATTATCAATTGAACCCGATAAAACTTTAAATATATATACAACAACTGCTGGAGGATATTTAGGGTATGCATACTTCCCTAATTCCTGGGATGAAGATTCATATATGCATGGCGTAGTACTTGCCCCATATACACTCCCTGGTGGCTCATGGCCATATGATGAGGGAGATACAGCTGTTCATGAAGTAGGACATTATTTAGGATTATATCATACCTTCCAAGATGGTTGCTATGGAAGTGGAGACTCTGTTAGTGATACTCCAGATCAGCATGATGGAGACAATATTTATAATTGCTCAGAATCTTTAGATACTTGTTCAAGTCCTGGGGCTGACCCCATTCATAATTATATGAATTATACTGATGATGAATGTTTAACTAACTTTAGTAATGGACAAATTGATCGTATGGCATATATGATCAATACATATAAACCAAACTTAGGATGTTCATCTGAATATGATTGCGCTGGTGTTTGTGGTGGAGACGCTGAAGAAGACTGTACTGGTGAATGTGGTGGTGATGCAGTCATCGATGAATGTGGTCTTTGTGGTGGAGATAATTCATCATGTGTAGACTGTGCAGGTACTCCAAATGGTTCAGCGTATGAAGATATGTGTAATGTATGTGATGATGATTCATCAAATGATTGTGTTCAAGACTGTGCCGGTGTATGGGGTGGACTATCATATTATGACCAATGTAATATATGTGACGCAGATACATCTAATGATAATGACACATGTTCTGATTGTGCAGGTATTCCAAATGGTCCAAACCTAGAGGATAATTGTAATGTATGTGATGATGATTCAAGCAATGACTGTGTTCAAGATTGTGCAGGTGATTGGGGTGGGTCAGCATATCAAGATGCATGTAATGTGTGTGATGCAGACTCATCGAATGATGATGTAACATGTTCTGACTGTGCAGGTATTCCAAATGGTCCAAACCTAGAGGATAATTGTAATGTATGTGATGATGATTTAAGCAATGACTGTGTGCAAGATTGTGCAGGTGATTGGGGTGGATCAGCATATCAAGATAATTGTAATGTGTGTGACGCAGATTCATCAAATGATTGTGTGCAGGACTGTAATGGTGACTGGGGTGGTTTTGCATTACTAGATAATTGTAATGTATGTGATGAAGATACTTCTAATGATTGTGTTCAAGATTGTGCAGGTAGTTGGGGTGGTAGTGCCGTAGAAGATATGTGTGGCACTTGTGACTCTGATTCAACTAATGATTGCGTGCAAGATTGTACGGGAGCTTGGGGTGGTTCAGCAGTATATGATAATTGTAATGTATGTTGGTGGGCAGATTCTCCGGTAGCTTTTGATTTTGCTAAAGATTGTAACGGTGATTGTTTTGGTACGGCTGTAGTTGATGATTGTGGTATATGCTCAGCTGGCACGACAGGCTTAACTCCAAATCAAGATATTGACTGTAATGGTGATTGTTTTGGTACAGCTTCTATTGACATGTGTGGTGCATGCGTAGAAGGTGCAACTGGAAAAGTAGCATTAAGTGATGATTTAGGTTGCGGTTGTTTTGTCGCAGGCCCAATATCATACTGGGATGATGTTGATGAAGATGGATTTGGTTCAGGAGCAAGTATGCAGTCTTGTGCTGAAGGTGGAATTGGTGGAAGTTCAGATAATGATTCTTGGATAGAAAGTGGTAACACTACCTATTCTCCACATTTAGATGGTTGGGTTTCTAATGGAGATGATAACTGCCCTGATACATCAAATTCAGACCAGGTAAATTTTGATAATGATGCTCAAGGTGATGCATGTGATGCTGATGATGATAATGAT
>PBFM01000057.1 GCA_002718655.1 Fidelibacterota bacterium | reverse complement strand
TAATAATTGAGAAATTTTTAGAAAATCGCTCTTAAGGTCTTTTAACTCGATATTAACCGATGCATATTTTTTTTCTATGTTTCTCAGGATTGGCTTCTCCTGATATGATCTCTCTATATCAAAAAGATGCTCGTTGTCATTTGAAATTGCTGTCATAAACTCCTTTAGTGAGACCTGAGTGTTGGTGACAATATCTTTTAAATCATCTCTCATTTTTTTTATCGCTGGCTCTGTATCTCCAATCTTCGATAGGATACTATTCCACCTTACATTTCGCGGTTGACTTGGGTCAGTACTCTGTAAAATAAAAGAAATATTTTTTTGACTAAAATCTATTCGATATTGGTCAAAGGCACTCTTAATTAGGTTGTGAGCCTCATCGATAATAATTGAATTGAAATCTGGCAAAAGATTGGAGCCAGCAGCCTCAATTAAAAGGAGAGAATGATTTATGACAATAATATTTGCCTTAAAAACTGCCTGCCTTAGCTTTCCATAGTAGCAGCCCTGGTGACTTTTACAAACTTCACCAGTACAAAATCCTGGCTCGCTTGAGAACAAAGACTGCAGCCATGTTCTTCTGGAATTGTAAAAGCCATTACACTCAGATACGTCACCTGTTTTCGTAGAGTACTGCCAAAATATAATTGGTATCAGCGCATCAATGTCAGCATCATCCATTGTGTCTGACTGAGCAATTAGCCAATCGAGGCGAGTTTTGCATATGTAATTATTTCTACCTTTTATCATCACAGCATTAAGAGATATATCAGATAATTCAACTAACTGAGGCAGATCCTTATAAAACAATTGGTCCTGTAAATGTTTAGTGTTACATGATATCACTGCAGGACCCTCATCATAGAATCTTGATGATCTCCTTAATGCAGCAAAAAGATATGCTATAGTTTTCCCTAATCCAGTCCCAGCCTCTACTACCCCAATGCCTGGATCATTGCACAGTGTATCCTCAGCATATTCAGCAAACTTGACCTGGTTAAACCTAAACTCAAATTTTTTATACTTTTCCTTAAAAATACCATCATCACCAAACATATCACTCACTTCTATATTATCAATGTTGTTTTTTCCTTCAGAAACAAAAGTATTTGGTTTGAGGCTGTGGTCTAATTTTGAATGAGAGAAACTCCCATCAAGCACACCTTTCGAGCTCATTAGGCTTGCCATATCCTTGAATAAATTTTTATTTGGTAGACTAGTTTTTTTCATAAGGCTTATAACTTTTGTTATAATCTCTAGAGGATAGCTAGCCAATTCTTCGATAAGATATAAAAATATTTCGCCACAATTTTCTGTATCCTTTTCAGCTCTGTGGCTTCCAGATGAAGATAGCCCAAAATATTCCGAGATAGACCCAAGATTAAATACTGCCTCTCCAAATGCCAGGCACCTTGCCAGTTGCAACGTATCATAGGTTAAATTTTTATTTGGTTCTTTTTCATATCTCTCACACAGCGCATCTAAAAACTTTTTATCAAAATTAATATTATGAGCTACAAGGGGATCTTCACCAATAAATAATATCAAATCATCAATGATCTCATTCTCAAATGGCTTGTTTGCCACCATTTGATTTGTAATTCCAGTAATCTTAGTTATCATTGAAGGGATATTCCGATCTGGATTAACTAGTGTTACAAACCGATCAGATATTTCCCCATCAACAAAACGGATTGCGGCAATTTCAATAATACGATCTGTTGTCGAGCTTAAGCCAGTTGTCTCAAAATCAAAAGCTACATAGCTTGACAGATTAACTTGCCCCAGTAACTCTTTGGATCCCTTTTTTTTCTTTCTGAGCAAATTAAGGTCCATACTTAAGAAAATAATATTTTAAAATAAAAACTAGGCCTGGACAGATCATCCTTTGAAATTTCTTGAGAAAGCATGCCCGAAATAATATCCCTCACACCTTTATTTCTTACCGCTCGATTTATTACAAAATTTAGCAGGAAACTGTGTCTGGCCAGGTCCGCGAGTTTTGAACTTGTTCGAAGCTCACCCCCTAGTTCATTCCACAAGAGTGAGTCATACTCCTCAAAAATATCGTCCTTATAGTTGTTCAACTTGATTGCTTTAGATGCGACCCTAGATGCGTACATACCTGACACCATTGCGTTACCTATTCCCTCACCAGTAAAGGGATCTACTAAGCCTGCGGCATCACCAAGAAGCATATACCCGTTACCATGGTTGGCTCTTTTTATTCTACCAAGCGGCAGGTTCCATCCTACTGGTTTTTCCATAGCCTCTGCATTTTTAAACCTCCCCTTAAATCTATCAGAGTTAATCACCTGATCTAAAATATCTCTAAGGTTTCTGTCTTTTTTCTTTGCCTCATCCTTGCTCAAACCAATTCCAATATTGGCTGTACCATTCCCAGCAGGGAACAACCAAAAATAACCTGGGTTCACTTCTTCTAAATAATGTAGTTCAATTTGATTTGTTAGTCCCTCTACGCCCTTATAATAGCAGCGCAAGGCAACAGCGGTGTTTTTCATATCCATCTCATACAAATCCATTTTCCTTGATACAATAGAATTTGGGCCGTCAGCACCCATTATGATAGGAGCCTCTATCTGCTCCAGCTGACCATCTGAGTTTACACCCTCCACTCCAGCAACATTATCTCCATCCTTGATTAAGTCTTTAACGTTAAATCCTTGTCTCGTTTCTGTGACCTCAGACGCTCGTTGGAAAAGGAAATTATCAAAAACTTTTCTAGGTATTACATAGCCTTCTGTGATATAATCATTTTGCTCCGAACCTTTTAGCTGAACATCAAACTGTTGATTGCCTGGACTGCCGAAGGTAATTCTTTCAATTGTTGCGCCCTCTAGCCCTTTAACACTTTCAAGTAGATTTAAATCCCGGAGTACCCGAACAGTTTTTCCAGATAAGGCATCCCCACAAATTTTATCCCTTGGAAACGTAGACTTATCTAATAAAATGGCATTAAGTCCCAACCTGCTGGCATAAAGCGCAGCCGTAGTTCCTGACGGCCCTGCGCCAACAATTATCACATCATACATCTGTATACAAAGTTGTCTCATCGAAATCAACGCCAAAAGATGGATATGCAATACCATATCTGAAGTAGTTGACAGTGCGAAGAAAAAAGAAGAGGATTATTATTGGAACTAAGAACCAAGGAGCCCTCACGCATAAAAACAAAGAAAAAATAAATAATGGAAAAAACCTTGCTCGCTGCAGGTGACGAACATGTTCTGGAAAAATAAGCGCGACCATCGAGAAGGGTAGATTAACCATCGCAACTGTACTTAGTATCGGATCATCAAGAAAGAACCCAGCTAAGATTGCAACTAAAAAAAATAAGGAAGATCCTCCCAAATAATAATATTTATTTTCCCAGTTTTCTACAAACCATTCGCCCTTAGATTCATCTAGTTTAAGGGGAAACTGAAAAACAAGGGCCGCCGCTAAAAAGCCGATTATATAAGGAAACAGATGTAAAATAAATCTGCCAAAATCAGCACCACTTCCGATACCACCAAAAAAAATTAGAGAAGAGGCCATCACTGTGTGACTAGCCAACTCATTAGCGCCTAGTCTCTTTGATCCTAGTGTCCACAATTTATTCGGTCGCAAAATTAAAAAAAATACTGCTGAGACTATTGCAAGCTTTATGAATCCCACTGCGCTTCCTGACCAATCCCAATAAACAAATCTATTTTCTAGGCCCGCTGATAATACAGTCCCACAAGCTGTCAATGACCAGATTATAAAAAGCCTCATGATAGAAAATTTCTCAATAAAATCACCTGCTTTTTCAAAAAATTTCTGAATATCAGTATACCTTCTCGTATCTCTAGGGAAAATTCTTTCAACTAACATATGCTATCCTACTATTGGGTTTCCAGTTATAATCGCAATAATCTCATTCGATATAATAAAGCCAACAACCAGAGCTGAAATAATAAAAAGGACCTTAACAACAAAGGGATCAATATTTTTATTTTCCATGCCTGTAACTAATTCTCTAATAAAATCATCCACACCCCACTTCATCAAAATAAATAAAGCCGTGAGCATGCCGCCAATGGGCAACATGTATTTGGACGATAAATAATCTAAAAAGTCAAAAAAGGAAATATTAAATATTGTATTAAAATCGTTAAAACCACCCATTGACATTGAACAGAATATTCCAACTATAGTAACGAATGATCCAAAAGTGACAGTGGCTTTTTCGCGGCTCCAGTCTTTCTCATCTATGAAGTATGCTGTAATAACCTCTAGTATCGATATAGCAGAGGTAAGGGCGGCCATAAAAAGTAAAAAAAAGAATAATGCGCCCCATAGAGTGCCTCCCGCTATTTGTGGGAATATAGTTGGCAACGCAACAAAGATTAATCCAGGACCTGAATCTGGATTAGCCCCCAGTGCAAATACAGTCGCAAAAATAGCTACCCCAGCCATTATCGCAATCACAGTATCCAGAAGAATTACCCACAAGGCAGACGTTAAAAGATTTTGATCCCTACTTAGATAGCTTCCGTAGGTTATCATCGTGCCCATACCAAGGCTCAATGTAAAAAATGCATGACCCAAAGCCAAAACAATACTCGAAGCAGTTAGATCCTCAAACTTAGGTAAAAATAGAAACTCCAGGGCTTTCGTCCCATTTGGAAGTGTTAATCCACGAAACATCAATACTCCTAATATAACAAGTATCGCAGGCATCATAATCTTAGCCCATTTTTCAATGCCTCCCTTTACACCCTTAACAATTACCATAGTCGTTAGAGTCATAAAAATAATTTGCCAAAACACAGGATTAATTGGATTTGATATAAAGGATTTGAATTGTCCACCAGCCAATTCTGGATTTCCCGAAAATTTAACAAAACCACCAAAAAGCGAGAGCATTGTATATCGAAGCGTCCAGCCACCTACGACACCATAGAAAGATAGGATCACAAATGCTGCGCATACTCCTAGTACGCCAACAAATTTCCAATTTGTGTTTGGAGCCAAAGCCTTAAACGCACCAACAGGACTTAACTGAGTCTTCCTCCCTATTACAAACTCTGCTATTACAATTGGCAGACCAACAATAAGGATACAGATTAAATAAATGACCGTAAACGCTGCCCCACCATTTTCACCAGCCATGTGAGGGTACTTCCAAATATTACCAAGACCAACAGCAGATCCTGATGCTGCTAATATAAACCCAATCCTTGATCCCCATTGCTCTCTATTATTCATTCTCTTCTTGGCCTCCCTGATTTGAATTTTGTATGTCTGCTTTCATTATATTTTCGAACGGATACAAGTGGGCGTCCACAACAGCCTCTAGCATCCCAAACATATAAACGAACCAGATCCACCAAGCATATTTATTCCTCTTTTCAAGATACTGGTGTTTTGTGAGCGGTGATTCATCGCTCCAATTATTGTGTGCGTCTCTGTATCTGTTCCACTGCTGGATCGATACAACTTCCAGACCAATTACTATAACTGCTTTCAGCCATTTGCCATTATATATTTGCCCTCCGCTAGGGATAAATGAGTAAATAAAAGCTTTTTTAGGACTTTTTTGGATTGTGGTATCAATATCTTGAGAAAAAATAAGATTGGAGATTAAAGTCAGAATAAAAAAACCCTTAAATAGCATCAAGATAAAAAAGCTATACAGTCTACCTCAACCAATGCGCCCAAAGGTAGGGCAGACACCTCAACAGTAGATCTTGCAGGGAAATCAGCATCACCGAAATAGTTTTTAAAAGCATTGTTTACAATATTAAAATTGGATAAGTCAGTAACATAAACCGTTAGCTTTGTAATATGGGTTTTATCCATGCCCTCAGAGTCTAGAATCGCATCCAGATTTTGCATAACTCTAACTATCTCTTTTTCAGCTCCCCCTTCAACTAAATGACCCGTAGAGGGGTTAATCCCTATTTGACCTGCAGTAAACAAGAAACCATTAACACTTACAGCTTGATTATATGGACCTATGGCCTCAGGTGCTTTTTTTGTTTTAATTATTTTTTTCATAGTTCTACTCAAAATTACCACTCATAATTATACAAGGTAAACCCACATCATGATTTAGTTTGCGAGCCACACTGCTCGGTATAGTGCGAATAAAAAACTCTCCAACAGCGGCTACCGTGGCCTCAAAGAGATGTCCTCCCTTAGTATTCATTTCATGATCTGCAAGTGTAACATGAGCATGCACAAATGGTTGATCATCTTTGATGGTAATATTCCCCTGATATGAAACCAATTCCATGACAGAATTAAAATTCTTTCTAATATAATCCTTAGTGTGAACATCGAATGCCCCTATCTCTATTTCTTTGACAGCACCAATACCAGATAATTGTGCATTAGATATATGATTAGCAATACAAAATTGTGTAATCTTTTCCATTATTCGTTCGTCTTTTTCAATATAAACAAAAAAACCATCTGGAGTTTTTTCAAACTGCATAATTTTAATCCTCGCTCAATAATTTAGTTATAAAATCCCTGGATTTTTCTAGTGCCTTATCGATGACATTATTATCGCGTCCACCTGCAGTTGCAAGATGCGGCTTTCCTCCACCGCCTCCTCCCATAAATTCTCCTATACTCTTAGCTAGTTTTCCAGCCAAAATACCAGAATTATTTAAACTCTTTGAGACCACTATTAAAGCACTGGGCTTTTCCTCACCCTCTGAAAAAAGCACACAAATACCGTTTTCCATTTTATCTACCATTTTATCTCCAATGCCTTTCAATGCATCTTTATTTGTGTTCTTAATTTTTTTAAGTATGAATACCCTATCATTAATATTTTCTGCTGCAGAAAGCAAATCATTAATATTAACATCAGCGTCTTCAGACTTTATTTTTTTTTCAAGATATTTTTTTTCTTTTAGAAGTCCTAAGATCCTATCCTCCATTAAATCTGGTGGAGCATTTAAAACCTTCTGTAATGCAACCAAAATAGAATCATTCTTTTGCATCTCTTTCAACGATGCCTCGCCCGTAAGAGCTACGATACGTCTTACGCCTGATGATAAGGAGGATTCTTCTACAATCTTAAACGAACCTATGTCTCCCATTCTATCAACGTGTGTGCCCCCACATAGTTCAACAGAATATTCACCAGCACTAACAACCCGCACATTGTCACCATATTTTTCACCAAATAAAGCCTCAGCACCAGATTTTTTTGCTTCATCAAAATTTTGTATTGAAACTTCTAATTTCTTATTCAAAAGGATATGCTTGTTTACCTCATTCTCAACTTTCAAAACTTGATCTTTTGAGATTTTATCGGGGTGAGTTAGATCGAATCGCAAGTAATCAGGATGGACCAATGAACCTGCCTGATTAACATGCTCTCCCAAAATATCTTTTAAAGCTCTGTGCATGAGGTGGGTGGCGGTGTGGTTTTTCCGGATCGCTTCTCTCCTTTTTTCATTTATTTTGCAAAGGACCTCATCTTCTACTTCAAACGAGCCTTTGCAGATGTGAACGATGGCCTCATTTATTTTTTTCACATCTAAGACCTCCAGAGCAATACCATCACCTGATATTGAACCGATATCGGCGATTTGCCCACCAGACTCAGCGTAAAATGGTGTCTGATCTAATACGAGAAGGACCTGATCATTCTTAAAAGCGTATCGCATTAATTTTGATTTACACTTGGTCAAGCTATATCCTAAAAACTTTGAATCTTCACCCTCAGAGCGTATAACCCAGTCTATTTCGTCATCATTGATTTGAAAGTGGCTTGATGCTTTTGCCATCTGCTTCTGCTTTTCCATCAGTTTATTAAAACCTTTTTCATCAACAGAAATATTTTTTTCTCGGGCGATTAATTGTGTTAAATCAAGGGGGAAACCATAGGTGTCATAGAGCTTAAATGCATCTGCTCCCTTTATTAAATTATCATCCATGCCCAAGATAATTTTTTCGAAATGGCTTAGCCCTCTATCAAGGGTCTTGTTGAATGACTCTTCCTCAGCCTTTATAACCTTTTTAATATGAGGACTCCTATCAACAAGCTCTGGATAAACATCTCCCATTATTTTGATTACAGAATCTACAAGACCAAACAAAAAAGGCTCCTCAAGTCCAATGGTTCTTCCAAAACGCGAGCCCCTTCTTAATATTCGCCTAAGAACATATCCTCTACCTTCATTTGATGGGAGCGCCCCATCTGCAATAGAAAATGAAAGCATCCTTATGTGATCAGCTATGACTCTAAAGGGGATAGGATTGGTTTTATAATTATCAGGAGTTATTGATTCAATTTTATCAATTATTGGAATAAATAAGTCTGTATCGTAGTTGCTAGTTTTATTTTGCAATACGGCTGCGATTCTTTCTAATCCAGCTCAAGTATCTACGTGTTTTGCTGGTAGTTCCTCTAAGCTTCCATCCTTTTTGCGATTGCTTTGAATAAATACAAGATTCCAAAGTTCCCAATATTTTTCGGACTTATTCACTCCATCTTGACTCTGCTGATCTATATCGGAACCGATGTAATAATGTATTTCAGAGCAGGGACCGCACGGACCAGTCTCTCCCATTTCCCAAAAATTGTCTTCCTTCCCACACCTAAGTATTCTATCAGGCTTTATATCTGTGTACTTAGCCCATAAATCGTGCGCCTCATCATCCTCAACATAAACCGTTGCCCATAGACGATTTTTATCTAATTTCCAAACATCTGTGAATAACTCCCAGGCCCAGGAAATTGCCTCCTTTTTGTAGTAATCACCGAATGACCAATTCCCAAGCATCTCAAAAAAAGTATGGTGAAAGGTGTCTACACCTACCTCTTCGAGATCGTTATGCTTCCCGCTGACACGAATACATTTTTGGCTATTTACTGCTCTGAGGCTATCTGCTTTTACCTGATCAAGAAAGATGGGCTTAAACTGATTCATGCCTGCATTCGTAAAAAGCAGGGTAGGATCATCTATAGGGACAGAAGGGGAACTGCGAACATAGCTATGACTTCTATCTTTAAAATAATCAATAAATGAATTTCGGATGTCTTTTGACTTCATTTTTAAAATGAAAACGAAGTCTCAATACTTGTTAGATTTATCTTCTCCCCTGAATCATCTACATCACCATCACCATTGAGATCAAGAAAAGATCTCCTGAAAATATAATTCAAAATCATACCATTACCCATTTCTATACCAACTCTGTATCCCATAATTGTAGACTCAGTATATGTAAATTCAAAAGGGTTTGGAACATTTCTTTGTTGGTAAAACCATTTCGCAGTTTTTATTTTGCTTATTGATTTCTTTAATCTTATTGTACCAGTAAAGCTCTGGTTTGTTTCTTCTTCGAATTTATCACCCTGCCACTGGTCACCTCTTAAATTTTGGTAACTCAGACCTGATACTAGGACAGACCCTATATCAACAGTTAAGCGAGAAAAATACCCTCTCTGTGGCCCATATTTTCCCAGTTTACTTGACTTACTTATTATTTCATTCTCCTGGCCCATACTTGAAAAGGTCGCTCTCTCTATCTCATAGCTTCTATTGAAATAACCAAATTCAAATTTTCCAACAGGCATCATCCTGTATTCCCAACTGAATTTAGCAGGACCAAAATTTGCTGTTATCCCAAGTGGCGTAAGACCAAGTCCTAGATCCTCAAATCGCTCTTTAGTAGTGTCAATAAGATATTCTGGGTTTTTTGTTTTACCAATCAAAGCTGCTAACTGAGCATAAAAGTGAACAGATAGACCACCATCAGAGAATAAAGGTCTTCCAAGATCTACAGCAAAAGCATGGACGGACTCTTTTTGCTTATTTACATCTATAGGTTCAGGCTTTCTATAAACTCCGTCTGTATCAATCGTGACACCAAACTCACTTGTAAATTCAGGGTCAGTCAGACCATCACCATCAACATCAAACTCGTTTTCAGTGTCAATATCAGCCCAACCATCTCCATCAGTATCAAGCCAGTAGTTTTTATCATCGGGAAAATCATCTACCAGATCTGGTCTACCATCTCCATCACGATCTTTCAAGCCCAGATATTGATTTCTGTCAAGACTGTAAGATACACCCATTGTTATGCCCATCGGGATTCTTCCCGATATGCGAAAACCAGATAGACCAAAATTTTCTTTGAAATCATTAGTAAAACAAAAAAAGTTTAGGTCAAATGCTTGGAATCGAGACTCCATTCCGACTTTTCTTACCTGTGGATATAGAATAGAGTTTGAATACCCATTAGCCAAAATACCGTATCCCATAAAAACATTGTCTAAGGCTCCAATTCGAAAATAATATGGGTCCCACCTGTTCCCATATTTTATGTAATAAATTTTATCCAGGATGGTATTCTTAGTTTTTTCACCAGATGAGAAGTCCCACTCATCTTTGTGTATATTTCCATTTTGGTCAATGTATATGACTAGATCAAAGGCAATAGATAGTTTCCCAAATGGTAAAATAGGACGCAAGGCAATCTGGTTCCATATTTTGCCATCAATCGTAACGGCACCAAACGCGCCCTGTAATTCTCTAGACCCAGAATTTTCACCATCTTCAACCTGAGAAAATAAAAGGCCGAGCATTAAAAAATAGCATGATATGTGGATTATTAAGCGCAATTTTAAATAAATGTACCGATAAAATATACTTGTCGCTTATAAGATTGAACAACCTGTAATTGATTTTGTTTTTAATGTATTTTCATTATCAATATTTAATATATGATTATTTAATTAACTTAACGTAAAAATATGGAAGGAGATCTTTTATTAAAGCTATCCGAATACTAGCTATACTATTTATTGTACAAAACTATATCTTATCAGAAAAAGTCTGGTTAAAGAAAGTAAAAACAGCAGATAAGGTTAATGGTGTTATGATACAACTTGAGATGGAAAATATCATCAATGAAATAAATATAAGCGCGTGGCAGTCTAAATCAGATTGGTTTTACATTACACTATTTAAAACACACACTGATACTAATAATTTATTCTTAGAAAAGGAGTCTGAAAACATTAGAGCATTTCAACCTATTATGAATCAAGAATCTGTCCAACTAGGTTTTCACATGCGCAATAATATTGAATATTTTGATATTGAACAGGATATATCCAATAATATGGCTTTTATTAATCTACATTATCCGACAAGCAGTCTAACTGATATTGTTAATCTTGATAAAAATATTTTAAACAAAACCAGTCAAAACTCTCGAAATAGTATATACAAGTGGCTGTATCTTTCAGGCTCTGCCCTAATTGTAAATGGTCTAATCAATCAAAAAAGTTATAATAATTGGCAAACTCAGTCGGGCATAGCAATTATATCCATCAGTATCCTATCAAAAAAAATATTTAAAAACTAATGTTAGGCTCTTTGATTTATTATGCATTTTTCTGGTTTCTGGCGCTAATATTCTTAGGTATTTATATTAGATTCAAATTCAAGGACAAACTCCCAAAAGATTAATGCGGAAAGTTCAAAGTCTTCTATTAATATTAAATACAGTTTGGGCTACGGATCTATCAACGATCGATTCATGGTCAAGACTTTTCGAGACTAACGAAAAGACTCATGCTACTCCACACATAACAAATATTATTCGAGATAGCCCTGATAAATTAAATACTGATCAAATTAAAGACCTGGAAAAATTAGGCATTTACGTTAAGAATAATATTTTTTTAATAGAACGACCCGAAGGCCTCACTGAAACATATACCACTGATCATTTTAAATTCCATTTTATATTGGGTGATTCATATGACTCTGTTGATAATATTGACTATGTAATATCGATGGGAAATGTTTTTGAAAATGTATGGAAATTTTATGTAGACAGTCTTGGATATTCACCTCCCGTAGAGGATCAAATGATTGGCGGTTCAAACCTTTACGATATCTATCTCCTTAATCTACCATCTGGTTATTTTGGAATAACCTATACATCAAACGCTCAAGCAGACAGTCCTGCATGCGCAAGCTTTATAAAAATGCGGAACTCCTACAGCTCTTCAATATTTAATGAGCATACAGAACTTGAGAATATTCAGGTAACAGCAGTTCATGAATTCTTTCATGCCATTCAGTTTAGTTATAACTGCTATGAAAAACTCTGGTTTATGGAAGCAACCGCCGTCTGGGCTGAAGATGAACTCTATGATAATATAAATGATCACTACAGATACATGGCTCCCTGGTTTTCGAATCCAGAAAAACCGTTAAACTATACCTCAGGAATACATATGTACGGAACATTTATATTCTTTCAATATATAGATGAACATCTTGGTGGCCCTGAGACTATTAGGGAATGTTGGGAACGATCAAATGAAAATTCCACGTTCATAGGTGACAAAAGTTATCTTTCCATTGATGAAGCTCTAAATAAACAAAACTCAAGCTTAAAAGATGCATTTAATCGTATGAGAATCGCTAATCGAATTATGTCATCAAATATCAATGCGGGTATGTACACATATGAAGAGGCAGATGAGTATCCAGTTGAACGCCCTGAAATTAAAGAGTACATTAACTACAATAAGGGCGATTACGAAAGCTATTCAAACTCTGAATTATATTTACTCAGCTCTCATTATATTGAACTAGAAACCGATAGTCCCATTGTCATAACAATTAATAATAACTCAGGGCCTAACTCAGATTTATCATTATTTACTGTAGTAAAGTATGATAATAAAGAGCGTTGGTCCATAAGAACAAATAATGAAATAAATATAGACCCCCTTGTTGGACTTGATTATATATCAATAATAATATCTGCTACAAGTGACAGTCAAAACAATTGGGACTATTCTTTAAACATAATAGATGGTCAGAGAGAAGATTTTTCATTCTATTCACCTTATCCTAATCCAGGAGGCCCAAAAAACCCTATTAATAATGAACTACAAGTGATTGAGCCCCAAAATCTTTCTATAAAAATTTTTAATATCTTGGGAAAACTAGTATGGTCAACAGAAAAAAACGCCTCTGAATCAGGCCTGTTTACTATAAAATGGTCTGGAAAAAATCAAAATAAAAAAGATGTTTCTAGTGGTGTATACTTTATCTTTGCAAAGGGGAAATATAGTTCTTTTACCAATAAGGTAACATTCCTTAAATAATCATATGCCCTTTAACTCAAAGCTAATGTCTCTAATTATTTTTTTGTATTCTTTTTTATATTTTTTATATGTTAATTCAAAATTAGGTTTTTTTTCACGGACCCCTATTACATAAACCCAATGCCCTATCTCTTTTAATGCGATGCTGTCTAATTTATCAACATAAGTTTCAATTTCATTAAGTCTACTCGTATATCGTTTAATTCTTCTAGATAATTTTTTTATTTTTTTTCTATTATCATAATCATCATTAAATATCATCATATTTAATTCAGTTTCAAATTTTGTGATACTATGATTGAGCTCTAACCGTTTTAAAGACAATTCAAAAAATTCATTTTTCCATTGATTTGTTTTATCTTCTAGAAAAACAATCTTTTTCAAATCTCGCATTAAACCTCGTTTTAATCTATTCTTAGATTTTAAATATTCTTTTTTGGAATTTATAAATTCAGAAAAAATTAAATTGATTTTTCGATCATATGTAATTTCATCTTCTAATATTGAATGAAGGCTATCAGAATCTGGTATATTCAAAATATCAATAAGGCCAGTTATTTGATCTCTATACCCTTTTACATCAAATATAATATCCTTCATAGATTCAAAATTTTCATTCAGGATATCATAAACCGATGGATTATTAACTAAATAATATCTTTTTTGTATTTTTATTTGCTTTTTAAGTCTGGTGACCTCTAGGCCACTTTTACTTATCCAATCATTTATATTAGATAATCGTGCTTTAATCGAATATATATTATCGGGCTCTTTAATTCTGCGACCAAAACAATCAAAAAACAAAAGGACTGTTAAAAATAAAAATACTGTCCTATTCAATTATATTAAGCCAAATTTCAATTATTTAGCTTGCCATTTCTATCTAGAACAAGCAAATCATCATATCCACCAATAGACTTTCCATCAAAAACAATTTGAGGAACAGTTCTTCCTCCTGTTTTTTTAAATAAATCATCACGACTCCAACCTATTTCTTCGATATCAATTTCTGTAAAATCTAGACCTCGTTCTTTTAATAATCTTTTTGCATTATTGCATGGCCCGCACCAGCTAGTCGAATAAACTACTATTTCCATAATATTTTTCCCTGATTCTTATTTTAGTTTTCTAAAAAAATAAAATATTATTTTAAAAAAAGAATTTTTTGCATTTCTCTATCCCCCCCTAACTCTGTAATAACAAAATAGGTTCCAGATGAAACCAACTTTCCAAATTTATCAGAGCCATCCCAAGATAGTCTATATTGCCCTGGATTTAAGCTACTATTTTTCAAAGTTAGCACCTCTCTTCCCAAAATATCCACAATGAAAATTTTAACTTTTTCTCTATTTGGGACAATTAAATCAAAGTTTGTTTTTGGATTAAAAGGATTGGGATATGCCTGACTAATAGACAATTCTGATGGATATATTTTTGATTCTACTGAAAGAGGTGCAACATAATTTTCAGGAGCCTCAACGGTAAACCGAATAGCTCTTTCATCAGATAGCGGAGCTGCTCCTGGTGTATATACATTATTAAAAACATACTGTAGACCATAATCTTTTTCAGGTGATTCGATTCCAACTGTGCTATAGTTTTTTGTTACATCTACATCTTCAATATATAAATATTGGAAATCAATAACCCCATCTCCTGTACGAGTGGGCATTGCACTTTGGTCATATAAAATAATTTCAAACGTTTCTTCTGTCTCTTCATCATATCCATTTAGTGCCCTAGACCATTCAATAATAAATCTCCCATTATCCTCATCATACCAAGTAAACACATTGATCCAGGTATCAATCATACCATCTCCGTTACTATCAATTGTTTCCAAATCATCAGAAAAAATAGCTAGTAAAGCTTTAGGACCTAGATACATAGGTATAGACATGTTCCAAAAATAATCAATATAGCACGGAACAAAAGATGCCCAGCCATTAGAACTAACCGTTAAAGTCTGATAATTAATTCCATGATATTTAAAAGAAAATGGTAAAGATATATCCACATGGTCATCATCATCTAATTGGAAATGATCTCCATTAGTTCCACCATATGATGGATCAAGCTCTATCCATTCAAAATTTGGAGCCTGTTCAAAACCAATGTCGGTGTTATCGTATGCCCAATATCCATATAAATTAGGAGCTATAGGAAGACTGGAAGAGACTGGAGTTATATGCATTTCAACCTCTTGGCTATATAGAACAAAACTATCTTTAACAAACTCTATTAAAAAAGTAACATCGCTCCCATATGCAATATTCTCTAAATTTATAACTGAATTTGAGTTAAAGGAGGCACTACTAAAAGGCAGTAGTGTTACTAAATTGTCTTCCCCAAAATCATCTGAAACAGTCGCCCCCTCAGATATTGAATTAATAATGACTTCTAAATCAGTAAATATAGAACCCGTAAAATTCGTAATTGATAAGATCGGATTTAATTCTGTTTCAGGAATACCTTCATTTTCAAAAAATAAATCAAATACAGGTGTTGTTAGCTCAGTAGAAAACTCACAAATTTTATTTCCGTTCTGATCATTAAACTGTCCCTTAAGTGATCTGCCAAATGTAGTAGAATAGGGAATTAAATCAAGACTGATTGTTTCAATCTGCCCTGCGCCTAACTCAGGAAAATCAACTGGGAATAATTGAGGAACTGTCGTCCCAAAGAAAACAAACTCCCCAGTAAAAGATTCAGTTGTATTTTCACTATTGTTTTTTATTCCTATACTTATACTTATTGATTCCCCTAAAGATAAATTATCGTTATCTAAAAGGCTCTCAACATTATAGTCAACAATAGAAAATTCTGAACTATTTTCTTCTGCACCAATATATTTAAATCCCTGAATGAAACCATTTTTATTAACAAAAACATCAATGCCTTCAACTCCATCTAAATTGATAGATGCTATAAATACTCCAGTGCTATCAGTTATACCTTTTGATAATATTTCACCATTACTCATTACACTTACCACTGCAAATTCAACAGGAAATCCTGATAAATTGTTTAAACTAATATTTAAAAATCCATCAGCTCTAGATAAGGGTGATGCAATAATCTCAAACTGATCAGGAGTATCTAAATAAACTGGCAAAGACGGATCGCCTAGGATATTGTAAACATGAGCATAAAACTCTTGCGCCTCACCAGGACCATTTTGAGATGGAAATTCTTTATTCAAGCCAGACTGACCAGCATACATAGCAGGACCCAGTTCTATTATGTCATGATTAAGCATAGCATCATACATATATGCATTTATCACATTGTTGTATTTTGTACTTGTGTGTAAATCAGAGGGCCCAACAAATCCAACGCCGCCCTTTGGCACTGTCGGTGTGCCACCTCTAAGCACGGCCTCTGCTAGACAAGGGTCTACATTGTTTGCAAAATCATTTGAGTTACATACATAACTAAAAAAAACAGGAGTAAGCCAACCATTGTTTAGATCATTAACATCTTCAACATGGAACTCAGGGAAATGCCATCCATTTGCATCACCCCAACCACGATAATTCACTATTCCTACACCATCATCAATTGAAGAAATGATATAAGGTGCGCCCTGCTGAACAGGTGGATAAAAAACTGTGTCGACCTGGTTATATCCATATAAAAGTAATTCATCTCTTAGCCAGTAGGAAGTCCACTTAGGAGTAATAGGTATAGGATATGTATTTGAATAATTTCCAGCAACTACCAAACCTCTATCTAGCCAATTTTGATCATATGCCAGAGGATCACGAACATAATTAATAGTTTTAGACATAATAACTGCTAGATCAGATAAGGAATCAATAGATAGTCTACCAATAAAAATATCTGGAATATTATCATCACCTAGAATATGTGTATACCTTTGATCTGTGACATCATTCTCAGGCCCATAATAAAATGATGGGAATGCTGAAAATCCATCAACATCGCCGATTAATAAAACATATTCAAGCATTGGATCATCAGCTAAAAATTCAGAAATTGCTAACTTAATTAATTCTGCTGATTCACCAGTCTCTGAAAGCGTTAATACTGAAACATCAAAGCCCTGCGATTTTTTAAAGATAACAAAGTCACCCAAATAGTTTGCCACACCATCAGGAGCAATAATTAAAAAGCTCCCTCTTTGCGGATTAAACTGAGATGGTAAAATATTATAATTCTGGCTTATCATATGAGTAAAGGCTAACGGAACTGAATTGCCCATCAAGCTTTCTTTCGACTTTCCTCTAAAAGCCAACTGATTAGCAAAAACAACATTCAATAAGATTAAAAAAATACTTAATTTTTTAAAACAAAACATTTTTCTATCGCTTTCATTTTTGGTGTTTGAATTTTAACAAAATACATACCCGATCCTAAGGAACGACCATTAAAATCAATTAAATCAAAGTTAATAAATCTTTTTCCTGGTGAAAGATTACCAAGCGCTACATGCTTTACTTCTTGGCCAAGGAGATTATAAATAAACAGCGAGCTCTCTCCGCCTGGAAAATTATCTATTTCCATCTTAAATCTACCTTCTGAAGGATTAGGATATATCCCATTTATAACCATTCGAATATTTGGGAAATTACTTCTTCCATTATCTACTAACTTTAGATACTGATCATTAATAGAGAAACAACGAATCTCTTGTATCTCCCATCCCCTATAGTTGACTGTCTCATCAGGCGAAAATTCAAGTCTGATTTTAATTTGAGTAAACTCCGAGTCTGAAACAGCAGTAATAAAATCAGTATTAAAAGAATTCATCCAAGTGGATCCTGTCCAAAACCTTGTGCCTAGTATATTATTGCCAGCATCTAAAATAGAAACACTTATTTGATCGTGATCCCACTCTGTTTCATACCTATGCATTATTGATAAGACCACTCTATTTGTTCCAGAAACATCCAGAAGGCTAGACTCCATCCATTGATTATTAGATATAGAATCAAGATTGTTATAAAACATGCTACTCTGAGTTTTTAAAACCATTCCATCCATCGCCCAATCACCATGAATGCCTTCCCAAGGAAACGAATCACTTATTAGAATACTATTTCCATGCTGATAGGGGATTATAAAACTTGTATTTTCAGATAAATAAATAGTTCTTTCCCATGGGATATTTCCATCATCCATAGGGACCGATATAGTATAATTCCCCTCAAACAAAGTAAATTCATTAGGCCCGCTACTAAGCTGAATTTCTTGTTTACCAAACTCATTTTTTAAAAAGCCATCTAATGGTGCAGATAATGTTGAATAATCCTCAAGAGTCAAATTCAGGATCTTAATATCGGCTGGTTCTAGATTAAGATCTCGATTTGTTATGCTACTATTATTAGCAATTACAGAAATTTCTTTAGGTAAATGACCTTCCGCTTTAACCAATAAATTGTATGTCCCAACATCAACAATCCGTCTGTATCTTCCAAATTCATTGGTCAGACGGGGTCTCAATACAGACCCATTATGTTCTAAAAGTTCGATTATAGCGCCTTCAAGAGGCAAGCCATTAGACCCATAAACAATTCCAGTGATCTGCGCAGCATCAGCATAATAGCCAATTGCACGGTCCATAAGATATACCATTGCTGGCTTTGTTCTACTAATGGTATTCTCTATCAAAATACTATCAGGTTGGAGATTTGCTGTCCCGCACTCAGCTAAATATTGGAAACAACCAGTCTCTCTATAAAACCAATCATGTAACTTGCCATTTCTAGATCCACTATAAACTGATAGGTAGGTGCTGCTTCCATCCTCAGTCTCTATTAGTCCCGAGAAATGATCACTGATTTGTTTCATTATTCCAAGGTCTGGTGATTCTTTTTCCTCTTCCCACTTCCATGATGTAAAAACCTTCTCGGATAGATTTCCTGATCTAGAACTATGCCAAACTATTGAAAAAACAAAATCATGATCTAATGCGAGATCTCTAATAGCAATAGCCTCATTTTCTGAAAAAGGTTCTTCTCCTTTATAATAATCATAGTGAGATGCGTAGCCTGAATTATCTGGCTCTAGGAAGGTATCACCGAATACCCAATTAAAATCAAAATTTCTATTTAAATCTACACCATCAACATCGTTTCCTATTGAGGGATCGTAATCAAATATATTATTTGGTATAGGACCGTCTGGTGAAAGATCTCGCTTGTTCTTTCTAAAACTTACATCTAATCCACTGTGGACCACATTCAACCCATCTGGATTTGCAGTCGGTATAAACCAAATATCTAGATTCTCCTTCAAAATATTCATATGTGTATAGTTTGCTGGATCTGGAAATAAAAGATCCTCCATTAAACTTATAACTATCTCTATACCAAGAATCTCTTCAGCATGCACTTGTCCAATAAATAAAACCCGTGGTTCATCTTCTTTAACATTAACATTATCTGAAATATTTACTGCAATTATCGGGATATTATTCAGAGTTGAATAACCAATCGTATCTAGCCTGTACCAGCCATTTAAATCTTCTAAATTATTAAGAGAATCTAATAAAAAATATATTTCTTCTGTGGAATGATACCTCTCATCTAATTCCTGAGAATAAAGTACAGAAATGAAAATTAAGAAAAACCAGGTTCTCATATTCTACTTTAGGTAAGTCACCTTACCTACTTCCATATTGGCAGATGTTGAAAGTTGGTATAGGTATAATCCACTAGATAAATTATTACCATTGTGATCTCTTCCACTCCAACTTATCCTCTGCTTACCACCAAAACTCGGAATTATTAAACTACTGAAAACCAGTCTCCCATTTAGATCATAAACCTTAAAATTAATTTCTTGTTTAGCCAAGATATTATAATCAAAATATACTGTTCCATTAAATGGATTCGGATAGACCGCCATTAAATGAAATTCGGATGGTATATCAGCCCCTCTCGAAATTTCATTTGTAAATAATAATTCTGCTTTCATTAAAGTTTTTCCATAATAATTAGCCAAATCTTCCTTGCCAGAACTTCTGTAGTCAATCCAATCTAAGAAAAATTCATCTCCAACATGCCTTGTAACGTTTACATTTTGTTGTTTATGGTAAGCAATACAGATCGGTATTCCATTTGGTTCAGTAGTCATTCCTTGTTCAATTACATAACCTGAGCCATAAAGATCAACCCCATTAATAAGTAACGGATCATTATTATAATACCCTCTCTCATCTTCCCATATAATAAAAAACTCATTATCTTGAATCGATACTACACTCGGATTATATTGATCAGTAGTATCCGATGAGAATAAAATTATTTCGCCTTCTAAAACTCCATTTTCTAAATCAATAACCTGACCAAATATTTCAAAATCAGATCCATTCCGATAATCTTCCCAAGCAATTAAACTACGGGTTCCAGAATCATTAAAACCAAAGGACATATTTCCCTGATCATTATCAGCATCAGTGATTACAATCCCTCCAGATTGCCATAAAATATTTCCCTGCCAGTCAATCATTTGTGCATATATATCAGAAAAATTCCCATCTTGTACCCAAACAGCTAAAATTCCATTATCACTAATTTCTTTAATCTGAAGATGTCGCGAATTAAATGATGGATCGCTAAGGCTATTACCATTAGGGTTCCAACCAATCGCAATATTACCATCTTGGTCAACCATCGAATACATTAATTTAGCTGCAGGCCAAGCATCCTCTAGCCAAAAAATCATATACTGACTACTTGGAGTAGGAATAACTCCCATAATATAATCATCGCCATTTGAATCAATAATCTCTTTACCATTTACTTCAAGAGTGGCCTCACCATTTCCATCTAGTCGTTGATAATAAATATCATAGTTAAATCCTCTACTTTCTGACCAAAAACAACCGACACCGTTATTAATTGTAACCAATTCTGCTTTTCTCATGTCAAAAACAGGAGCAAGAGAGACACCTGAAGAATCCCAAATGTTGTTTAACTGATCATCCAGTTTATTAATTCTAATAAATTTTGGCGCTGCTGAACCATCAAAAGTTGCAAGATATAGGTAATCATCATTTCTTGTAAATTTTGGCAAAGAGAAATCTGTTTCTGAGGATGAATTATCACCATAACTTAATTGAAACCCATTTTCGAACTGACTATCTAAATTAGTAATTCTTGTTCCAAATATTTTTTTTGAAGAACGGTTATCTTCCCATATAAGATAGAAATCTTGATCCGAAATCCTGTATGACCTTGAATAGTTTACATCTCCATCAAGTCCTGTCATTGCAGTTAATCCATTATCTGGCCACTCTGGAAAAAAATCTGGATTAATTTTTTGAATTTTAAGATCAATACTTCCACTACTCTTATCACCATAAATAGAATAAAGCCCATTTGAAATATCACCATTAATTATTGGAGCAAACTGATAACCTTCTGTATTAGATAGCACGATTGGTAGCTCAAGTGAATAAGTTCCATCAGAATTAATATTTTGAAATATGATGTTAACATCTGGGAAAACACCTCTCTCCCATACCACACTTACATCACCATTATTTCCAGGACTAAATCGAGTACTAAAATCAACTGCCTCAACAGGATCCAATCTAATTCCATCTCCCCACTCAGCATCACCATTAAAATTAATTTTTTGGAAATACTGATCTCCATTAATAGGATCATCTCGTAAATCCTTCCAATTTAAAAATACATCACCAATACTATTTCTTTTTACCCTTGGAGCTGTTTGAATAGCGCTGTTTGATGATACAGGCTTTGGCTCCGAAAAAACCAAACCATCACTATCAACAAACTGATAATATATTTTAGAATTTTCATCACCTTGTTTCCAACTGACAAATGAAATATTATTGTTTACAAATGTAGCACGAGGGTTTAAATCTTGTTCCTGAGATGTGGTTATTTGAATACCATTATCAATATATATTGCAGACATAGCAACATCAATTCTCTGAGAATAAATGTCCGCATTTGCTCCATCTCGAAAATCTGCCCAAGCTATAAAAGCCTCATTATTTCCAGCATACTCTATTGTCTTTGCATTTTGATTGCCACCCTGTACAACGATTGGCACCCCAACACCAGGCGCAATCAATTCATGGTTAGAGGAAATATGCGTACCATAAATATCTTCATCTATGCCGCCCCTCTTATCTTGCCATGTAATAAACGCTCCGCCTAAACTATCAGTACACATGTTTATAGTAATCTGTTTTCCGTTAACCTGTGCAAGAGCAACACCGTTATCATCAAGCAATCTGTTTCCATAATTATCCAAGTGTTGAAGAAAAATATCTCCTTCCTCATCAAATCTATAGTCTACCCATGCTATATAAACCCCACCACTTCCATCTGTGATAGATACAGGATCCTCCTGCCTTCCAGGAAGATTAGTAACGATTGCGCCATTATCACCCCAGACCATTTCACCTTCTTGATTTACTTTGTGGGAAAAAATATTTCGCATTCCGAATCGTGTGTCAGACCAAGTAAAAATCACTTCACCCGCATTCCCTGGAGAAACAGTTCTATACCACTCTATGTGGACTCCTTGACGAATAGGAGAGCCATCCTGAGAATCAAAATTGTTTGCAAATAAACAAGTGATTATTAAAAACGAATAAAATGGGGGCTTCATTAAAATATCCTTCAATAAAATGTTTTATTATTATGTTAAAAAACTTATTGGCCTATAGATAAAATTTGCAAACCTTCTCTGGAGCAGACCAGTAAATTATCACCCCAGAACTTAGTTTTATAGGTATATCCTATAGAAAAAATTCCACGCTCTATTGGAGAGAAAGGATCAGTGACATCATAAAGGGCAATACCTTTTGATCCAAGAGATAGTACTGCAATATTATCCTTAATTGATATATGATCAACTGTTAGGTCTTTGGCAAATCTTTTATGACGATTATTATCACCATTTAAAAAACTGCTCTTAGGTATATAATACGCACCCGCATCATCGCAAGCAGCAAACATACCATCTGATGTTAGAACTACTTTTTCTGCATTCCCTTCGGTATCAATTCTGTTTATTAATACAGGTTCAGACCCTAGCGAGTCTATTGAATATAGTTCAACACCCATTTGATCAACTGCCATTGCAATAAAGCCTAGTCCATCCGAATCAATTCCAATAGGCTTTCCTGGAGTGTAAATTTCTCCACCACCTTCAAGAACCCATGAGATTAGCTCAATACCTAGGATATTTGAACTATCTCGATTAAAAAAACCCCATTTCATTCCATCATCATTATCCGCGGTAAACATGATAAATTGGCCCTTAAAAGTTGGATAAGATTTAAGGCCTCTTGTCCTTGCACTCATAATTGGTGGACTTCTATAGTGGATACTGTCCCCATAGTCAAAATAGAATATTTTCACATCCCTATTAGATTCAGAAACAAATATTAAATTATTCACACTATCTCTTTCAACAATAGCTAAATCATCGAACTCAAGGAACTCTCCAGCCTCTACATATCCTTGAAAATCATTTAGCTTAGAACTAGACAATAAATCCCAGACCTGCAAACCTGATTGCCCTGCTGCAACGAATGCATTATCACCTCTTATATCAACATCTCTAGCAAAACCATCTGTCACAAGAATAGACTCTTCACTAACCAACCACAAATCTTCAACATTTGGCTTTGAGCAAGATGTTGCCAAAAATAATAGTGTTACAATAAATAAATTTTTAGTACCGGTCATATACTAAATCCCAATCAATGTTAAACCAAAATTGAATTTGCTCAAAACTTTTTAGTTCTTTTACCCAATCGAACGCTGATTGAGTTTCGCGAGTTCGATATCTTGTTGAAAAAGTAACTGAAACAGATTCAAATAATCTCTTTTTTATCCAAAAATCAAACTTTGAGTCTACATGTCCCCGTCCTGTATGCAATGGATCGTCTGGATCCTCGGCCTCATAATATCTAGACTCTTTTTTTAATGAAACTCCAATTTTATCAACAATAAGATTGTTTAATTTTATGCTAACTGGCATATACCATTCTAGTGATTCATATGATCGATCAAAATTACTTGGCAGATGTTTATTTTCATTAAAAAAATCTTTTGCCTGGAATGGCTCTATCTGGAAGGATATATTTAAACTTTTTTTAATTTTTTTATTTATTCTAAAATGAAAATAATAAATATCTAAATCAAACTCGGTAAAAGGCCTATCATAGTACCTTTGAAGATAACCAAAACCAGCACTAAACCAGTGACTGCGATTTATTCTTTTGGTAAGGATTATTTTTTGATTTCTATCTGAAAAAAAACACGGCATCATATCCGAGATACTGATATCGCGGTTGATGTAATGCCTAAGATAATAACTGTCGAGGTTACGGAGTACATATTTTAAGTGATTATATGCCCCCCACTTAAAAGTTAAATCAAATCCGCCTGACCAATATTTTTTATGTATATTATTATTATAATTAGACCAAAAATAGCTTCCACCTAAAAAAATATTTTTCCCACCCTTATTCCAAATTGATTTTTTTCCTTTTATTCCTAACCTATAAATAAAACTATCAAAAGTACTCACCCCACCCATTAGCTGCCTATCTATAGAAGCGTTAGAAAATTCTTCATTCGAAAAACGCATAACGTTACTATCGTACCCCGAATCAAAATTTATTGAATATTCTATTGGAGTACTTGCAAATAATAGTACATTGTATATAAAAACTGAAAATATAGATTTCACTATCTTCATTTATGAACTATATATCGTGTAAGAATATTTTTTTTCTTATCTGGGATTTCTATTGTAAACAAATGATTACCAGGTGGGACTTCAATCTCGCATGACCTCCACTTACCTGGAACAATTTTAGGTTTCTCAATGATTTGGGATACAGAAGACCTTTCAGTATTAAAAAAATAAGTACCCAATACTTTAGGGCCTTCTTTAACTCTTATACGATAAGATTCTTCGGGACCCATTGAATCGGTAAATTCTAGTCGACTCAATATTCTAAGTCTATTTGGACCTCTTGTTTTTATCTGAAGGTTATATTTCGAATTGCACTCAAAGTAATTAATTTCCTTTTTTCCTGAAATAATAGATACAGCTCTATGGTGAACCATCGGAGTAAGAATTTTTTTGTTTTTACCTGTTGATTCAAACTCTTTTGATATAAGACGGACTAAAACTGGATATTTATTTTCATCATGCCCTAAAATTTGAATATCATGCTTACCCTCCTTGAGATTAATAAAGTAATTGCCAGAGTAAGTATACCTGTGTTCGGGGTGCTGAACGGATTTTATCGAATTCTGGACCTTGTAGCGATGATTAATATTAATGGTATCTCGTTCATTTAAAACAATTTTATATCTAAACCGATGAGATTTTTTTTTCCTTTTCAAAACAGGATATCTGGATATAAACTCCAATCTAGTTGGGCCATTAAGACTATATGAAATACTATGATCATTTTTAATTGGATAGTAAATCCTTCTTTTTGATCCAATTAATAAAATTTCTTTTTTCTCACCATTAATTGAAGGCTTTAATAATTTCCCATTCAATGGAAATATAAAAACGAAGCAAAGAATTATTTTTAATATATTATAATAAACTGTCTGGTTCATGTTGTATTAGATGTTGTTTTATTTTTTTCTTACTGTGTATCCCAACTCCGATTACGCTTCCAGCAGCTACAAACAAGCAAATAGTGGTAACGATCAAGTTATATTTTTCTTCAGCATATAGACTGCCAACACCAATAGCAGGAACAGGAATCGGAGCAAAAGGCATTTTATATAGCTCTACCAAAGGCCTGATATTTAAAATATGAAGAATAGGAACATTCTCTCTAGAAAATTTCGCAAGAACACCCTCAATTCCGCCAGGTCTTTTTATAGAATTAAGGCTCTCAGACTTAACAATTCCTGGTGGCAATAATTTAAGATTAAAGCTAGTTCCAAGACTTGCTACTCCTCCACCTATATTTATAAAAGCATCATATTTATCTAAGTTTTGGATTGAAGAAAAGACATCTATTCTTGAATCAATATTTTTTGATAATGAGCCTTCTTTAATTATTGGAACCTTATGAAATTCTATATTATCTGTAATTATCTTTCTACCAGCAGGTGATAATAAACGTCCCATATCATTTCTCCCACCTATAGATGAGGAAATACTTCTGGCTTCTATTATACCCCTTTCATAGATTATTTTTTCCATATCCAACCAAGTAAAGTCAACTTGATTAGCTCCCCACTGCGAAGCACCTAGACTGGAAATTATCAATGGATAGATCCCCATCGATTTACATGCAGTCAAAACAGCAATATTTGCACCTGGCATAGAGCCAGTCATCAAAACAGCCACTGTATCGCCTTGATTTAGTTTCAACCTAAAAAACAAATCCACAATGACCGCAGAAAAGTTTGGATCTAGAGTAGTAAGCTTGGAATCTAAATCGCCTTCATCAGTTGTAATTAGACTGAATGCACTACCAACTAAACTTGTTTCATTTGGGTCATTTT
>PBFM01000056.1 GCA_002718655.1 Fidelibacterota bacterium | reverse complement strand
TTTTACAGATCCATATTCTGTGGCCCAGGCGTATCCAATAGTGAATTTTTCATATCTTAACATATCCATTACACCAACCTCAGGAAAAGCAACTTTACAGATACCGGGGTATTGATTCAAAACAGCTCCGATTAATAGGCCACCATTTGATCCACCTCTGATTGCTAAATAATTGTTATCTGTATATCCTTTTTTAAAAAGATATTGAGCTGCATAGATAAAATCATCAAAAACATTCTGCTTATTTAATAGCATTCCATCTCTGTGCCACTTTTCACCATATTCACCACCACCTCTAATATTAGCAATAGCAAACACCCCATTATTCTCTAAAATGATTGTATTTTGTTTTTGAAATCCTGGTTTTATTGATATATTAAACCCTCCATAACCATATAGCAATGTTGGTCTCTGGTTATCCAGCTCAATATTTTTTTTATGAGCAATAAAAATAGGTACTTTTTCACCATCCTTAGAATTGTAAAACTCTTGTTTTAAAATATAATCATCGGATAAAAATTTTGATTCCGAAGGTGTGTAAACCTCTGATCTGTTTGATAATATATCGTACTCGTATATGGTCGAAGGTGTAACTATATTGTTAAATGAAAACCATGTTCTAGACTGATCTATTTTGCCCCTAAAACCATTTACAATTCCTTTCCCAGGAAGTTCAACAGTCCTAATATAATTACCTTTCAAATCATATATTTTCCAAATCGAAATAACATCCTTTGTAAAATGAACAAATAAATACCCTCCAACAATATTTGCTGATTCAAGAACCTCATCCTCATTTCCTTCTACTAATGATTTCCAATTGCCCTCTAAAGGAAATCTGGGGTCTATTAGAACTATTTTTTTAAATGGAGCATTTCGATCTGTTAATGCATAAATCGATCCATTAATATGCTCAATAATACTAATTTCAGAGTCCATATCTTTTACAATAGGGGCCCACTTAACGTTTGAATTATCTGCTATTGAAAAAGATAATGAGTTCCCATATGTACCTTTGTAGCGATAAAGAAAAATATATTTTTCATCAGTACTTGCATAAACTGACGCCATAATCAAAGGATTCTCCGAGTCATAATAAATTAAATCATCTTCCTCTTGAAGAGTACCAACTTCATGGTAATATATTTTTGAATGGTTATTTAATTCTGTAAGCATCTTATCATTTTTAGGCTTTGGCATTCTCGAATAATAAAATCCATTACCATTCCATGACATCCCACTAAACTTTATCCATTTTAATTGGTCCGACATGGTCTCTCCAGAATTTATATCCATAATATAGAATTCTTGCCAATCAGATCCAGATCTGTTTAATCCGTATCCCATATATTTTTTGTTATTTGAAAAATAAAGACCAGATAGCGACACGGTACCATCTAAAGATAATTTATTTGGGTCTAAAATTGTTTTAAGCTCACCACCGTAAATATTATGACTATTTAGGACAGATTGATTTTGAAGGCCTGAATTATAAAAATAATAAATCTTGTTACCCTTTTGAAATGGAATACTTTTATAAGGATAATTCCAGACCTCTTTTAATCTATTTTTTATTTTGCGAACATCTCTTATTCTCCTCATGTATGAGTCAGTCACGGAATTTTGTTTGACCACCCATGATTTTGTTTCTCTTGATGATTCATTCTCTAACCATCTATAAGGGTCCACAATTGTAGTATCAAAATAAGAATCAACGATTAACTGCTTTTTTGAATTTGGATAATTAACATCTTCAGGTTTTAGATTGTGAAGTATTATTACAATAACAGATAATAAAATTAGTAAAAAATAACTATTTTTCAATTTTTCATAGCTCCTTTCTTAAATCTATTAATCCTTCGCTAGCAGATTTTCGAATTTTCATATCGTAATTTGAGGACATTGGTGTGTTTTCAGGATTAATTTCGATACATAACGCTCCATTGCTTTTAGCTAATTTAGGTATTCCAGCGGCTGGAAACACTGAACCGCTGGTTCCAATACTAATAAATAGATCGCACTGCGAAACAATTTCATAAGTTTTGTTCAATATTTTTTGATTTAGGTTATCTTCAAACCATATGATATTAGGCCTTAAGATTAAACCGCATTTACAACTACGTTCAGCGTATTCTGGATTTTTAATATCCATAAAAATTTTCATTTCAGCTTCACAACGTAATTCCCAAAGGCTCCCATGAAGCTCTATAACATTTTTGGACTGCGCTCTTTGATGCATTCCATCGATATTTTGAGTGACTATCCAGCTACTTTTATTATTATTTTGAATTTCAGTTATAATTTGATGCCCAACATGCGGCTTGCATTTTTTTGCCTCTATTCTTCTTAATTCATGAAAGTCTAATACATGTTCAGGGTTTGCGTCAAAAGCACTTTGACAGGCATAATCTTGCCATTTATAGCTATCCCAGATTCCACCACTGCCTCTATATGTAGGAACTCCAGATTCCGCAGACATTCCTGCTCCAGTAAAAAATACAATTTTTGAATATTTAATACTATCTATAACCATTAATATTTTTATTTCAAAATAAAAAAAAAGCCTTCGCTAGAAGGCTTTTTTTTAAACACAACTATATTTAAATATTAGGATTATTATTTTTCTCGTACAAAGAAATTGATAGGTATCTCCACTCACCATATATAGTCTCTTCAACTTCAGTACCTAAATTTGTAGTATCGTGCCAGCGATTCCATCTTGTCTGATCTGATGCTCTGTTACCTGTACACCATAGCTCCTTATCTCTTTCAACGTAGACCACATCTAGATCAACCGTTTCAAGTGCTGCAAGCCCATGTTCAGCGCGAACTGCGTTTACAGCATCTGCTGGAGAAACAGAAACACTTCCACCTCTTAAAGATACTTCAGCAAGCATAAGATGATTTTCCTGCCAGGAAATAACATTTACTGGTGAGCTAGCGTCTGGGTACTTTGTCTGAACGTGACGCTGGTCGCCTGATGTTTCTGCCTCAACAAATGGCAAACGATTAGCTTCCAATGGATCTGCAGCAACATAATCAATAAACCTATAAGCAACAATACCCTGTGTCCGGCCTACGCCCATCTGCTGGTAATAATTATTAGTATATTGTTGTGAATACAGTGCCTGCAGAGGAGCATCACCCGCACTCATACCTTGATTAAGATGTGTAGCTGCTTCTGAATAGTTTTCCTCAAGCAAGTATGTTTTTCCAATAAGTGAGTGCAGGACTCTCTTCTCTGCATCGGTTGCATATGGTACAGCTGCCAAATATTTAGACCTTGCATCTGTAAACATATCAGCAGTTGATATCATTGGGCTGTCATCTATAGGACTGCCTGGTGCGCCATCGTCTGTCAATGCAAAATAAGTTGCATAAAAAGCACGCGCCAATCCACCAGCTAAATATCCAGTATAAAAAGCGGCTGTATCTTCAGCGGTAGCACTTGCAGCATCTAACGCAGAAACAGTTTCTATTAACAGGTCGGCATGCTTTCGAAAACGCCCATTAGAGGCATAATTACCAGCACAGCTGAAGTTATCATCATACTGAGCTCCATCATCTGCTATATCTACGCGCCCTCTACCATCTAGCTGATCATATGATGTGAATGTTGCGTTATTAACAGTCTGACTAAACTCAATCTGGTCAGATATTAAATCACTGGCACTGGCTAAATCTGCATATACATACATAAGATTTACCAACACACCTTTAGTTAAAAAAGGTAGGTCATCTCTGTCTTTAAGCTCTCTATCTTCAGCAACATCTATAAGCGGATCAACTTTTTGGTACCAAGCATCCTCGCAGGAAATGTTGAAGATCATTAAAGCAATTAAACATGTATTTAAAATATGTCTCATTTTCAACTCCTTAGAAAGTTACCGTTAAACCAAAAGTATAAACCTTCGGATGTTGCGCTGTTAAAAAATCTTGACCCCTGTCGATAGTATCCGCACCGCTCCAGTTTACCTCAGGGTCTGATCCACTGTAATCTGTCTTGGTCCAAAGATTCTGAATAGAATAGTAAACCTGAACATCATTAATTACTTTTAGATTAAATCTTTGCAATAGATCACGCATGTTGTAGCTGATACTTAATTCTTTAAGCCTGGAAAAACTAGCATCACTAAGGTAGTTAGCTGGATATCCTGCATCTGTAAAGGCATAATCATTAGCGGCCTGTTCATACTCATCCTCTTTCCCAGCTTTTATTCCAATTGTATTGCCGTATTCATCAAAGTCTACAAGCGGATCTATTCCAGATAATGGATCTTCACCACCAAAACCAAGTTTATCACCTAATTCATTGCGGGTCCTGTTGCTTCCAAAGTAGACACCATATCGCTTGGTATCATTAGACATTAGATGCCCAGACTTCCAATTCCACAATGCATACACCTTTAGGTTTTTCATCACTCTCAGGTTTACAGAAAGATATTTTATATCTGAAGGGGCGGATAAACCTAAATATTTTTTATAAGGGCTCCCAACTCCAGTTGCGCTAGCATATCTCGATAGGTAGGTAGAATCTTGGTTCCACATGTCCTGAGTAACCGTGTCCAACTGAACACCACTATAAAGACCAGTAGTAGCATCAAATTTTGCACCTAAAACAGATAGATTGTACCAGCCATATTTTGGTAGGCCTGGCTGAATCACCTGCGCATTAAAACTACTGTAAATAGGCTGAGCATCAAATTCTCCGTTATCTAATGCTATCACTTTGTTCTCGTTGTGACTAGAAGAATATGATACATCTGCCTGGAGCAAGTTAGGACGGCCGATTAAAGCTCCAATGTCAGTGGAATATTTGAGTAACATCTCAGTCCCTGACATTTCCATCTTTCCAACATTTATAGGCATACTGCTAGCAGTAAGACCTGAAGATGGAGAATTTTCCTTACCCACAAGAGACTCTTCAGCATCTTGACTATACGATGTAAACTCTAAGCTTAAAGCACCAAGATTTGATGGAAGATTAAACTCTGCATCAAAGCCAAATTCAGTTTCTTTAATCTTCTCTGGTTTAATTTCCTCATTACCGATAATGCTTATTGAGCCGCCACTACCTGCGCCTCCAGATGATGCTTCCCAAAGTAAAGCGATGTTGTCCGCCAACCCAGGAAGAACACCACTTTCACCGTAAGCAAATCTTGGCTTCAGCATTGAAACAAATGAAGGCATTACAGAACCAAGTGTTTTGTCTGCTCTCCATCCAAATCTATAGCCTGTGTATGATACCTGAGATGCTTTTGCACCAATTGTACTTCCAAAGTCTCTTCTGTTTGAAAAAGTAAGAAAGTATTGGTCCATCACTGAAAGCTCTTCAGTAAAGGCAGTTCCGCCATCTCTAGCGTGGTAAAATTCTTCATCTCCATATGAAAGCTCTTCGCCAGCGCCTATGTTAGATATGGCGGGAGTAATATAGTTTATCTTTTCCAAGCCTAGGCCTTGGTTTCTCTGGTCAAATGCCTGGGTCGTCATTGAAGTTTTAGACTCAACTGGTCCAAATGATCTTGTATATGACGCGCCCATTTCATAAGAAATTTCTTGATTCTGTCTTATGAAGGCTAACCTCTTTCCTAAGGGCCACAAAGTTGGGAAAGGAGTATTATGTGTCTTGTCCTCTTTTATATGAGAATCATCAACACCAATTCTACCTCTTAAAAGTAGACCCTCTATAGGCCTATAATTAAGTGACAGAGCTCCTATAAATCTTTTTGACTCAACCCAATAAAAAATCTTATTTATATCTGAACTATCAGTGAAATAAAACGGTTCATACTGTTGAGTGCCATTTGCGCGACCACTGCCATCGTTATCATCAGCTGAATTGAGAAGGGGGTCACCATTTTCATCGTACTGCGCTACAGCCCAGTATGTATTACCTAGCCAGCCAAAGATATCATTGTCGTTCTCAGGAATTGTCCTCATGTTTCTAACATAGTTTGTTGAAACAGAAATATTCAAATTTTTTGAAGCAGCAATGTCTACATTTAGCCTCGCGCTCTGTCTGTCCATATAGTTCTGTTTTTTATTTATGGTAAGACCTTCTTCATATCTATCATCTAATCCGATATAATAATTAAGGCCTGGTGTCCCACCAGCGACGCTAAGATTTCGTTGTTCAATCTTACCTGGTGTATGAACAGCATTTAAATCATCAGCAGAATACAAACCATCTTTGTCATTATCATACATATAGGATTGCTCGTTTGTGCCAGTGACTTGCTTATATTTCATTGTATAGCTTTTACCATCAGCTCGATTCTGTTCGCCACCTTTTTTAGTAGTGATTAAGACAACACCGTTAGAACCATTAGTCCCATAAGTAGTTGCACCTGCTGGGCCCTTTAATATTTCGATACTTTCTATATCTTCTGGATTAAGATCTGCTAATGTTGAAACTCCTTGCCCTCCAGCATATGCAGAATAAAATTCATCATTATCCATTCTGACACCATCAATATATATAACTGGCTGCTCACCTCCATTAAGACCTCCGCCAGCGCGAACATCAAATCTCCATCCTCCGCCAACGTTTCCACTGGCTTTACGAATATCAACACCTGATACCTTTCCGTAAAGCATCTGAGATACATCGCTAAATGAGTTGGTTTCAGTTAGATCAGATGCGTCAAGCCTAGATACTGAAACTTCTGTATTGCCTATGCTCCTCTCTGATCCCATACCAGTAACGACTACCGCCTCTGATGCAAAAACATCCTGCTCAAGGTTAAAATTCAAATCGGTTGTCTCACTAGTACTTACAGTCATTTTTTTATAGCCAATATAAGTAACCGCAAGTGAATATTCTCCAGTCGGATCGTATTTAATAGTAAATGATCCGTCTTCTTTTGTAGCAGCACCTAGGCTAGTGCCTTCTACAACTACGTTTGCGCCAATAAGGGGATTTCCTGATTGGTCCTTAACAGTACCAGTAACCTCCGAAAAAAGGTAACTAGACATTAACAAAACAGGCACGAGTAAGTATCTCTGCATATTTTTCTCCCGGTTTTAATGCAAGTATCATTAAAAAATAGATTTTAATATTTTAAATGTCAACAATTTTAATTAAAAAACTAGAAACGACTTATTAAAACTATTTACAAATGCTTGTCTAAAAATGATAAGATCGCCGTATATCCTGTCTTTTTATTTTTCAATTTTTCAAACCCGTGTCCCTCATCATCAAAAACTACATAGTCAACTGGAACATTGTTATTTCTTACGGCATCAACAATCTCATCAGATTCAATCTTCAAAACTCTTGGGTCGTTTGCACCTTGAAGCACTAGCAGTGGTTTTTGAATTTTACCAGCATGAAACAAGGGCGATATTGATTTGAGATAGTCTGTGTCATCGAAATCTCCTAATTCAATTTCAAGAGACTTTCTCGCGGATTCCCACCATGGTGGTATAGACTGTAGCGTTCTTACCCAGTTCGATACTCCAAAAATATCAACCCCGACTTTAAATTCTTCAGGCCTGAACGATAGCGCAGCCAAAACCATAAACCCACCATAGCTTCCACCTATAATTCCAATTCTATTTGGATCAATGTAGCCCGTTTCGATTAACATTTTTTTACTTGCGATACAGTCGTCAAGGTCGCCCTTGCCATGTTTACGATCATCTAACATTTGAAATGTTTTACCGTACCCACCGCTTCCTCGGTTGTTTATAGCATATATCGCATATCCATGATTAACTAAAAATTGAATGTCATCTCTATAACCAACCATAGACTGCCCACCAGGTCCACCATGTACCCAAATCATCGCAGGAACCTTGTAGCTATTACTGGCTACTTGAGGTTTATATAAAATTCCAGGTATTTCAATATTATCAAATGAATTAAATCTAACCACTCTACCTTTAACTAGGTCGCTTTCATTTATGTTGTTATTCAGGTTCCAGGTTAGCCTGCGTTTGCTTTTATTGTCTAAGTCAAAGTGATAAATATCTACTGGCGACCTTCCTGTTTCTGCGTAGAATGCAATCTGTTTATCATCCCTTGAAAAATGTGCTCCCCAAATGATGAAATCATCCAATCCAGGTAATTCTAAAAATTGATTATTATTTAAATCAAAGATTTCGATAGTCCTTTTTGAATCCTTGTTTACGGCTAATACACGGTAATTCTTTTTAGGAGATAAAAAAGCAAATTTCACATCCCACTCTGGTTTGTATATAATCTCTAGATCTCTGTCTTCTATATTGTACTCTACTAAATATTGAAACTCACTGTTTTGGTCTGTTAATAAATATAATTTTTTTGAATCACTTGAAAAATATTGGGCAGATTGACTTACATTTTCATTATTCTCATTTACGGCTGTATATTGGCCGCTCTTTATGTTGTAAAGGAAAATATCAGAATCATATCGTGAATTTGTTTTACTAAGAGCGATTAGAGTGCCATCATTAGATATAGCATCAATATTATAACCCCTATCATTCTTAAAAATCATTTTTCTTTCATAGTCGCTAGCATTATAACGATATAGATCAAAATACCTTGAATCTCTAGTGTTTGAGGTTAAGTAGAATGAGCTGCCATCTTCTGACCAATCAAAAAATGAGGCCTTCAAATTATTTCCTGGGGTTAAATCAATTACACCACTTTCTTTATCTTTCACATAAACATGGTCCAATTCGTTGCCACCAATATCAGACTGATAAATGATCCTATTATCATTAGGGAAATATGTCTTAACGTAGGCAGCATTTTTATCGTTCTCAGTAATAGATTCCATTATCCGATTATTAATGCCAATTGAAAAGGCATTGTATACACCTGTTTTATTTATGCTTACAATGACGGAAGAATTATCAAAGGAAAATATATTCCCATTTGAATGGATATATTTAGACATAGGGTCAATCTGAGCTGATGAAAGAATCTCATCTATAGTGTACTCCCTATGCGATGCAGAGCAGGATAGAAAAATAGCAGTAAATAGAAACGTTTGAATTATTTTTTTCATGATATAATCTCCCATTTTATACTGAAAATTTGGCTATATAATATAATTTAATCATAAATATATATAAAAAAATCTTTATTTAGGTCATATAAAAAAACCTTTTTACAAATTTTTATATTCGAGATTCATTTTTTTTATCAATCTATCATATCCCTCATATCTTCGAACTGAATCATAAAAAGGGTTTTTAAGAAAAAACCTTGGGGGCTCAAAATTATCAATTAAGATTTCAAAATCATCTAGAGCTTTTTTATTGTCTTTGCTGAAAATTCTTAAATGAGCACGAGCAGAAATAACATCAAGATCTTCATCATTACTCTCAAGCTTCTTAATTTCCCTATCTATATGAGTTTTATCCCCGTCTAAAGAATGTAGAATCGTCTTACTCCAAAGTGAAAAACTCTCTAACTTTATGCGATCTTCATTCGTTATTGGCTGAACATTATATATATGTTTTCTGTGAGAGCACAGATAATTGAGGCTGTCTATCATTTTTAATCCTTTACCAATTTCATTTAATTTTGAAAATGTGATTGAAAGATCAAACAACAACCAATCAATACATGGGTCATACTTTACTCTAGTTAAAATTGCATCCTGAGCATTTTTAAAATCATCTGAGCAAAGAAATTTGTATGCAGCCAAATCATAGGTATCATTATCCGTAGGCATTTTCCCACTGCCTATTGGATAATGAAACAGCAATTTAGAAAAATATTTTTCAGCGTCAGAAAGCATTCCTCTATTTAAATAGTGTGCGGTCATTCCCCACAGTGTTCCGTAAAAGGTAGAATCTGTCTTATATGCATGCAACCAAGATTCTTCGGCCTTTTCCCATTTATAAAATCTTTCAAGTAAAATGGTATATGCAAAGTTTGCGGAACCATAAATTATTGATGGATCAAAATTGAAAGCCTTATCAAAATACTCTAGACCCTCTTCTAGCCTACCAAGCTTATTGCTATAGAACTCTCCAGCGGTAAGATTTATTGAGGCAGAATAAGGATCAATCGACAGAGCCTTGTCTATCATCAGCCTTGATTTATTATAATTTTCTTGGGAACGTAGAAATTCAGAGTACCACTGATAAACGGTAGGATATACAGGATTTAGTTCGATTGATTTTTTGAAATACTCCTCGGACTTTAAAATATCAGACTTCCACTCCCGAGACACATCTAGACCAGAATAAAGGATCCCCATAACCGCATAAGCCTCTCCTGATGAAGGATCCATTTCAAGAGCTTTTATTGCATTCATTTCTGCATTGTTTAATATTTCATTTCTTTCATTTTTATCAATTGTCCATCTTTTTATTCTTGCAAGAGAAAAATATGCGTCTGCGATTGCAGCCTGGGAGAGTGCGTAATTTTTATCAAGCGTAAGGGCTTCTTTAAAATACTCTATTGACTTTAGTAATGGTTCTTCCTTTTTTTGATTCCATAAAAACCTACCTCTCATGTAGAGATCCAAGGCCTGAGCATTGTTTGTTGTTCCAGATCTTTTAGTTACAGAATCATTACCTATGAGCTTAACCTCTAGCTGATCTGCAATAGCATCTGATAGCTCTTTTTGAACTTTAAAAATATCAACAAACTTTCTATCATAGGTGTTGGACCATAAGTGAAATCCATCATCAACCCGGATTAATTGTGCTGTAACTCGGATGTCATCTCCAAACTTTCTAACACTCCCCTCTAATACATTGGAAACATCTAATTTTTTTCCAATAGACCTAACGTCTTCATTTCTACCTTTAAATGCGAAAGAAGATGTTCTGGCCGCCACACGCAGCTCATCAATCTGGGCTAATGAATTTAAAATTTCCTCTGTAATCCCGTCACTGAAGTATTCATTTTCTTTATCAGCGCTCATATTTGCAAAAGGCAATACAGCAATAGAAAGGTCACTGACTGAATCTTTCAAAAAAGGATTCATAGTTATGTAAATAATTATCGATAGAATCGCTAAAATAATAACTGAATAAAGATACAGATTATTTTTCAATAAGACTTTTTTAGAATTTTTATTATTGGCTACCTCTTTTCTTATTGGGAGACCATGAGAGGATAAACAAAATAAACTAATAGTTTGGGCCACACCTTTTAGATCAGGTTTTCCAATATCAATTGTCTGATATAGTGGATCTCTTGCCAGTGATGAGTGAACCTTATCAGTAACTACAATACCCCCGCTAGGAGAATAAGCCTCAATCCTTGAGGCAATGTTTACATCATCCCCAATAACATCTCCACCATGAAACACGACCTCGCCCTGATGAATTCCAATCCTGAGTGTTAAGTTTTCTACGATTTTCGCTTCCGTTTGAATCTCTATCGCGCATCTAACAGCATCTATATTTCCCTCAAAAGACAAAAGAAGCCCATCACCAATTTCTTTCAACCATTCACCATTATGTTTTTCAACAATTGGTTTTAAAAGGTCTCTCTGTCTTTCTAAAAGTTCCAACGCAGCAGGCTCGTTTTTAGCTGAAAGCTTTGTAAAACCAACTATGTCAGTAAACATTATTGCTGCTAGTTTTCGTTTTGAGTCTTTCATAAGCTTGCCATATAAAACTTTTAATTAATCAAACTTAAAAATTTTCTAATTCCACTATAATATTTCTGAAAACTATTGTAAGAGCCAAGCCTGTGGCTACCATTAATCATTAAAATTTCTTTATTTTCCCTTTTAATTGATCCAAACAAATTTTCAGCTAAAATAAATGGGACAGTATCATCATCCTTACTATGTATTAAAAGAATAGGCGCATTGCTATTATTTATGTTTTCGTAAGTATTAAAATCATACTTTAGAATATAAGAAATTGGAAAAAATGGATATAGCCTATTGCCAATTTCCTCTATACTAGTCACGGGAGATTCTAAAATAATAGCTCGTACTTTGGAACTTCCTAAAGTTTTTAAAGAAATTGGTGCTCCCAGTGAATGTCCCCAAAAAATAATTTGGTCTTTCGGAATCTTTAATTTGTTTAGCATAAACTGAAAGGCTAAAGCTCCACTATCGTAGAATGAATCCTTTGAATCAATAGATCCCGAGCTTGAACCGTAGCCTCTATAGTCGAATAATACGGCATTTACACCTAATTCTTTAAACAAGTCTATGTGGAAAATTCTATGAGAGATATTAAAAGAATTCCCAGAGAAATATAATACCGTTGGATAAAAACTATTATTATTAAAGTGCCAAAGATGAAGACTGTCAGTCTCCCCGTAGTGAATAAAATGTCTCTTAATATCATATGATTTAGGTGGTGGATGGTATGTTGATTCTGGATGAAAGATAATTTTTTCTTGCCAAAAATAAAAATAACCTATCAAAATAACGTAAATTGATATGCTTATAGCAACAAATAGATAAATAACTTTTTTCAATTCTAGATATTATCCTTTTTTAAACTTATTATTTTGTTATTAGTAGATATATTTTCCGTGAAAAATATTTTATGATCTTTCGAAAGCTTATCCGAGGTTTTTAACATTTGATCTTTCGCAATATTAAAATATTTTTCACTCAGATCATTCTTTGAAATATGGCGATAAGCTGAATAAAGATTGAACGGAGTTTCTACAGAAAATTGATACATTAGCCTCGTTTGTTTTTGTAGATCTACTTCTACATTTTCCAAAATTTTCTCAGCGACATTTGAATTACCAATATCTATATTTAATAATGCTAATAGTGTATTAGCATAAATTTTATTACCTCGAGTCAAATAAAGGTGCCACTCATTTCCTTTTACATCTTCAATAATATTTTCAGTATTTTCTATAGACCTGTTTATAAAGTCGATTGCCTTACTATGCTCTCCAGCCCCCCTGTACGCAAGAGAGTATATAAGATTAAAATCGAATTGGGCATTCATACCTGCTTTTTTCTTTGATATGTTCGTGGTATCAATCTCTTGAATTATATCTAGGCCCATTTCTGGCTCTCCTAGCTTTATATAAGCGTTTGCCACGCCTAAACCTGAAGTATACCTGTACCAATTCTTTTTTTCATCATTACCACTAATTTGATTTGCAGTTTTTTCTAAGTATATCGCCTTATCCAAAGAGCTTTCATAATCACCAATAAGTGCAAACACCTCCATTTGTTTTTCAATAACGCTTGCTAGGCGTTCTATTTGCGTTTCATTTTTATACAAATTAAATAATAATGAATAATAAAGCAGAGCATCTGAATAGTCTGAATAGGTTTCCTGAAAATATGAAAGTTGCTTCATGCTTTCTTCATATATCAACTTTACCATTGGATCTGATATATTGTTTTTAACTCCCTTTCCGCTCTGATCTGCAGATTTTCCTAGCAACTCTACTGCAACATCATAGTCAGTATCTCTACTTAGTGACGCCATTCTAGACCTTAGCCTATGGTACATACCTATTGCGAAAGATGTCATATAATGATCTGGGTATTGATCTTTGAGATCATTTATACCAACAAGTGCTTTTCTAGCGGTAAAAATTTTTCCAGTTATTTTTGGGATAGTCCATATGTGTACCATATGGCCAATAGGTATTGTCGTCAGAGCCAGAGCATTTGTTCTATCATATTTCAATGCTAACTCACAGTCACTAATTAATGAATTGATCAATTTTTGACCTACTTCAGAATCGGATTTATTCCAGAATCCACCATACCAAAACTTTAGCAGCATATACAAACTTCTTGTAGATAATGCATCTGCGTATGTCGAGTCCAATAAAACAATGTCGTTAAGTTTATCAATCATGGTGTCGATCATATCCTGATCCTGACTCACATTAAAAGCATCCCTCTTAGCCTGTAGAAGCATATCAAAAGAATTTGCATTGGCCGCAGGGTCCATTAGCACTGACTCTTGATCAGATACTGAAATCTTAATATCAAGATGATTAACAATATTAATAGCCACCTCATCTTGTATACTGAATAGATCATCAATACTCTCTTCATAAGACTGGCCCCATGGTACGCTCCTATCAGCAATGTCTACCAATTCAACCATTATTTTAACCTGGCTTTCAGATCTTATAATGCTTCCTGTGAGAACAAAATCTACTTTAAGATCTTCTTCAATCGCATCCAGATCTACTATCTTATCTCTGTACACAGCTACATCAAACCTTGATGTAACTGAAATCTTTTTAATTCTAGAGAGTCTTGAGATTATTTCTTCTGTCAAGCCATCTGCAAAATAAGAATCCCCCTCCATGCCCTTATTGTCAAGATATAAAACAGCTATTTTTTTCTCATAGCGACTAATATCATCAGCAGAGGAAAGGGATATAAGAGGAAGCAAAAACCAAATTATTCCTCCAAGAATAGTAAAAATTGCACCAGTAATGGGGAAAATAAATTTTTTAAAAACTGATGACCTATTAGTATCTAATTTTGCGCTAACTGTTTTCAAGTCTGTTTCAGGTAGACCATGTGAAATAATACAGTACACCTCAACCTTCTGCTGAACACCTTTTAGATTTGGCTGTCCTATAAATTTTGTTTTATACTCTGGCAAACTTGAAATATTCTGCTGTATTTTTCCAGAGATAGCAATACCGCCTGGCACAGAAAATGGTTCGATTCGAGATGCTACGTTTACATCATCCCCTATAATATCTTCGCCTGTTGAAGTAATCTCTCCTTCATGAACACCAATCCTAAGGATGAGATCTTTTTGATCTTTTGCAGCCTTTTGAATATCTATTGAGCAGCTTACTGCTGCGCTGGCAGTTGGAAACGTCAGTAAAAGCCCATCTCCCATTTCCTTTAACCACTCACCAGCATATTTTTTTACCAAAGGCTTAAGTATTTGCCTCTGTGTTTCAAGTAGGGCTAATGCCTTCGGCTCATTTTTCGATGACAGCTCAGTGAAACCAACAATATCTGTAAAAACAATGGCAGCTAATTTTCTTTTTGATTGCTCATCCATTTTGTTTTTGATCTTTTAGTATAAATAATTTCATTCTTATTCTCATCTTGGTAGAGGCTCATCTAGATCTGCTAAAATAAATGCCATCACCGTCATCGCGGCTACGCATTTGTTGAAAGAATCAAAATCGATTTTATCAAAAGTGTCAGCATTCGTATGATGATACCAAAAATATTTAGAATTATCCACTTTTAGTGACATTACTGGAACTCCCCTATCATTTAGAGGACCAATGTCAGCTGCTCTACCACCGTCAGTTATTTTTCCTGCCCCAATAGGTTGTAATAATGTTGAAATTTCAGCAACAATAGATCGTGCCTTCTTGCTACCAGTAAACCCAAAACCCTTTGGATCAAAAACACCATTATCTGATTCAATGGCAACAGTATGTTTATCCAGGTCATTAATATAGTTTTCTACATACGCTTTACTGCCTCTTCCTCCATTCTCCTCATTAGTCCACAAAACACACCTCATAGTTCGTTTCGGTTTCAGATCTAGAGTGTTAATGATATTTAAAGCCTGCCAAGCAGCCACACAGGCACCTCCATCATCATGCGCACCTTGGCCAACGTCCCAACTGTCAATATGCCCCCCTAACACAACTACCTCATCAGGATATAAAGATCCTTTTATCTCAGCTATAACGTTCCGTGATAAGCGATCAGGCACCATTTTTGATTTCATCTCTAATTTTAAAATCACTGGTGAGCCGCGTTCAAAAATTCTTCCAATCATTAAAGCATCTTCGATAGTAAGTGCAACATGAGGAATCTTGGGTATATTTTCTTCGTATTTCATTGTACCAGTATGGGGCGTGTCCATTGACCAGTCTCCAATTGAGCGAATCAGACTAGCCTTGGCACCATATTCTGCGGCTAAATTTGCTCCCTTGTATCTATAGCTAACAGTCTCCCCATAACTTGTGAACGGCATATTAAACAAAACAATATTACCCCTCACTTCTTTCTTTTTCTTTTTCAATTCCAAAGAATCTTTGACAACCACAACCCTAGATGTGATTCCACCTTTTGGGGTACTCACGCTGCCACCTATTCCTAGTATATTTAACTCTTTTTTAAATGGCTGTAACATGACCGCGGACTCTTTACCACGTATCCATGTAGGCACCTTAACATATTGACCCTGAACATTCGACAGGCCATCCTGTTTCATTGTTTTTATAATCCAGTTTATTGCTTTTTCAAGATTTTTTGATCCACTGAATCTTGGCCCAAATGAATCGCACATGTAACCTAAGCGCTGATAGGCCGTGCTATCGCTAAGAGCGAGCTCAATAATATCCCCAGAAATAAACTGATATTCTTCTATTGTTTTGGAATAGATTCCATTAAAAACAAATAAAACTATAGAACAGATAAGAAATTGTTTCAATATATCTCCCTGCAATAATTTAAAAAATAATTAGCTACAAAACAGTATACTCTAATATGGTTGTATACTTGTTTGATTTTTTATTTTTTGCCGCTATCTGGACAGCCCCAGAATCTAGTTTTAAATTATTAATAATAAACCTGTCCCCGTTTTTCATAAAATCTGTCCACTTCCCATTTTGAATAAGACTTAGTTTTGAGATTCCTTGGATCTCTAAAGAAAAGTTGTAAACATTGTCTCTAAGAAGATTCCCTTCCATAGGAGAGAACAGATGAGCACTTAGTTCTCCATAGGCCGAAAACTGCAGAGGAAAAGGGTCTGATGTATTTGAGCCACTAATTTTATACTCTGCTATGCTTTTATATTTTGTTTTTTGTGCCTTCTCTTTTGCAAACACTATAAGATCAAATTCATTATTGTTTGGACTTGAAATGTACAAAGATGTACCTGAATTTGATTTTTGGAAAAAAACATTGCCAGGATATTTTCTACCCCTTGAATCTGATAGATTTGCCGTAAAGACCAAGTCGCCTGGATAAAAATACTCAAGCATGATATTTTCATTAACCGTATAATTATAATCGTGAACGTCTTTAAATGATATTTTATATTTTTTGATATTCTCACCCCAGAGCTTCACAAACCCATTGGTCCTTTCATAGTTATCAGGGACAACAATAATATACTCAGCACATCCATCGTACTTTTCTTGTTTACTAGATCCTTTTGCAAACATATTTAGGCTGTAAATACCTGAACCTTGTGGTCTAAGATTTAATTGAGTTGACCTACCTTTTCTTTTAACAAACAAAGAGCCATTAACATTTTCGCCACTATTTTTATTTTTTAAAGTAAATAAAACTTGAGTGTTTGGATTTATATCGTAGTCTAGAATTAGATCCTTGTTAACAGTATATTTAAAATTATGAGGGCTCTCAAAGTTTATCCCATATGAGTCAATATAATTATGCCATAATTTTACAAAACCATCCCCGTTTGAATAATTTTCATTAGCTTTAATCAAGTGCTGAACGCAACTGCTGTACTTTCCTTTTTTAATATTATCTTCAGAAAATAAATTTAGCGTGTAATCACCAGAACTAGGGGGTCTAACTAATATACTGACCTTAGAATCTTTTCGCTTAATATATGTGCAACCTTCCTGTTCGATTCCATTTTTATTTATTAATTGAGACATTATTTTAATTTTTGGATCAATACGATATTCAATCTTGAAATCATTTTCTATTTCATATTCCATCATAGGAGCACCAATAAAATCAAAACGACTAATAAAAAACCTTGGTTTTACATAAGGAAGATTAGAAAAATCAATCTTGGACATTTGGTTTTTGATTAGCTGCCAGCGACTGTTATCTGGAAAATGGGAATATATAAGATGCTCAGGCGGGGTTAGGAAATAAAAGTCAACGTATTTCCTATTAAATTTTTTATCTAGTCCAATATTTCCAGAACCCCAGGTGCAGTCAACTAGATACCAGTTTTTATCAATTTCAATAGCGTTCCATGCGTGGTTTGATTCTCCAATTTTATCCCCTGGCTCAAAACCATATCCTTTGGCAAATCCAGAAACAACCTCCGATTTTATACCTACTGAGCTTACCATCTCATTAAAAAGATTAGCATATCCAGAGCAAACAGAAAGTTTAGACCTTAAAACATTTCTTGGTTGGACCCTTTCAGGGTCAATGCTATCGTTAAAGTAACTGTCTACATCATAGGAAATATTTTTAGTAATCCAACGATAAATAGATCGCGCCTTTTCAAAATCATTTTTAGTGTTCTGAGTTAATCGTTTGGTAAGATTTTTGATTGATTCGTTTTTATAGTCTTTAATTGACAGGGCATGTTTATCAATTTTTGTATATCTTATTGGGTGCTGATATTCTTCATAGATAATAGATGGATTTTCATTGCCAGAGGCAACACTAAGGGCAAGAATTTTAATAATAAAAATAATATTTATTAAATATGCCATCGGTAAAATTTTAAACAGTTTAATCTAGCTATCAATATCGCTTTCAAACTACATCAAACCATTTCTTTAAATAAAATATTTCAGTTAATGAAATATTATTGGAGACTCTGTAGATAATAAAAATAAATCAAAAAAAACTATTTTAGCAAAATCATTTTTTTTGTTTTTAGAAAACTTTCACCAGCCCTAAGTGAATAAAAATAGACACCCGCTGAGACAGATTCACCATTACTGTTTTTGGCGTTCCATTTGACACTATGGATGCCCGCTTCTTTCTGGCTTAATATATTCCTATAAACCTCGTTGCCAAGTACATCGTGTACTTTTATAGAAACATTAGAAACCTCAGGCAGCTCAAATCTTATGGTAGTAATTGGATTAAAAGGGTTCGGGTAATTCTGGTGCAAGGCAAAACTTCGTGGTAATGTATTATCCGTAAGCCCTAGCTCTTCAGTAACTACGAGTCTTACGCTGGTAAATATATCATACGGACTAAAGCTAGGATTAAGAGAAATAAGACCACTATACGCACCAGGCTCAAGCTCCGTTGCGTTTATATTTACCAAAGCGATAGAAGTTTCATTCGGCCCAATATCTTGGTCCGATCCGACTAGGATGCTTAGCCATTGAATATCTGACTCGATTAGCTCATAATCCCAGTCAGTTGCTATAAGCTGAGCATGCCTGTCACCACCGCTATAATCAAACGCCAGATCACCATTGTTCTCATTTATTTTCCAATAGCCTAATAGACCGTCCTCAGGTAATTCTAATTCATCACCAACTAGGTCAACATTGACACCCGCATCATAGATAGATTGAACCTGAGTATTTGAAAGAGCCGAATTCCAAATTGATAATTGAGCCAGTCTGCCTTGGTAACCAGTGAAGCCACTGGTATTAATACCGAGACCTGTTCCTGTATAAAGATCACTAGATACTGTGAAAGATCCTTCTAAAACACCATTTAGATAAAGACCAAGCGTTTGATTATTTAGATCATGAACAAAGGCAACATGGTACCAAAAAACGGGCAAAACTTCTGACTCTGATAATACATAGGTATCGCCATCTTTCCAGCCAATGCGTGGGAAGAACAGATTATCATCTAAAATAATCTCCCAAATATTCGAATCTCCATCGCCTTGAGGAGATATAAAAGTAGTATAAGGAAGATCTGGTCCATCACTCCAGTTAGATATACTAGGCTTAAACCAAAATGAAAAGGTCACAGGTGAAAAAACTGTATCTAATGGAATACGCATCTCACTCATTATCCCTCCCATACTAGACATGTCACTAAAAGATACAGACACAAGATTATCGGTTCCGGATACTGCATTCATGTTAAAACTGAGTTCATATGGAACAGTATTCTGGATAGTAAGAGTGTCCACGACAACTTCACCAGTGGAAATTTCAATTTCCAATAGATTAGGATCTATTGTCAATGCAGAGCCTGATAGGCAATTAATACCGCAGTCATCAATAGCCATCTGAATTTTACTCGTGACAATATCATAGTTAAATGTATCAGCATATGTAATCTCTTGGCGGTGATTGATAACTACAGACTCTACGTGAGGTGGAAAAATTCGGTCGAACCAGTTATCACGGAAAATGATCAATTTATCCTGATTTACAAAAAGCTCAGTCTGATTATCACAAATTTGTGTAGCCAACAAAGAAATAAAAAAATCATTGCCCTCAAAATGATTAGCCAAAGAATCAATCTCACCGATATATCCAATGCTTGAGCTTGTATCCAACGCACCAAAATCAAAATAATGAACGTTGGTAACATTCTGATTAGTCCCCAAATCAATTAATCTAAATACATTATCGATACTGCTTGATAGTTGAGGTCCTTCGCAATAATAAATATTAGAGAATTCATAGTAATTGCTTATTGCAAGATTCTCACCGACACCAAGATATCTCATGGCGCTAATGCTATAAGACAAGACCACGCTATTGTATGTCCTAAGGTAAATTCGAATGTTACCATTGAAAGATATTTGACTAAGATAGTTGAAGGTCGCGCTAAAATAGATCTGAATAGAATCATTTGGAAGAATATAGCTCTCCTCGCCTAATGTCTCGTAAGAGAACCCTGTTTGAAAGTTTGGGGGCTCATCTCCATTAAGATACTGTTGTATTATTATGCTGTCAATAATGACCGTATCCACACCATCGTTTCGGATAAGCAGAGGCTGATAAACTGTTTCCCCAAAGCCACCTCGGAAAACATTAAAATTATTGTCCACAGAAACTTGAGGAGCAAAATAAGAGCTCAGATTAATTTGCGTTGAATCCTCCCACCATCCTTTGTTATAAATATTCATATACGCATACTCAGTGTTATTGTGGGAGGTATCATATATGCAGTAAATCTCAAAGGAAAGGTCATCCTCAAAAAACAAAGTTTCAGGATCGGAAAAATTATGATAAAAAGGTGGCGCAGAGGCGATCGTATTTTCTTCACCAAATAAAACTACCGAGTCTATGACCACAGTATCGGGACCAATATTTTGAATCGTTAATGTTTGAAACACAGTGTCACCCAATGAGCCAGTAAACTGCTCAGGAAAAT
>PBFM01000055.1 GCA_002718655.1 Fidelibacterota bacterium | reverse complement strand
TTTATTTTTTCTAAAAATATGCTCCTACTATTGAATAATCTATCTCTATAACCAACAATGTTATAATCATTTAATAAATTTAAATATCCAATCAAGTTCCTAGGGAAAATGATGGTTCTAGCATTTAATCCTTTCATAGTCATTATATCCTGAACCCTATCCATTTCATGCTTAAAACAGTTTTGATCAATAATATTTTCTGAAAGTGGTAAGTGTGTAAAACCATGGGTTGCTATCTCATGACGGGTATGAGAATTAATGACAAGATCTAGTAAATTTGGATGAAACCATCCGTCAAAATTATTTCCCTCCGCGTTTTCAAAGAAATTTTTTAACCATTTTTGATTTTTATCTATCATCACATTTGACTTAGCAAACCAATCTCGTTTATCTTTAAACTCATCGGTAGACATAGTTAGTGCAGCAACAAAAGCAAATGTTCCTTTAATTTGGTATTTATCTAATAAGGTTAAGATACTTTTATATGATGTTGTTAAATTTTGATTGGTTATAGATGAATTAATTTTATCATCTATTATGTCAGCCATTCCCCACTTACCCTCACAATCAAAGGACAGAATAAATGTAGCTTTATTCATAACGATAATTGGTAATTACCAATTTTGAATAATTAGGCTTGGCCTTTAATATCATAAGTCTTGAACTCATCATCTTTAGATACATGTATAAAGGACCTAGGAGCATATCTTGGTAGAAGAGCTTTTAATCTAATCTGAATTTTATCAGAATCTAATTCTTCAGAAGCTTTGATAAGGTCATCTGTTTTTGATTTTAACTCTTCCCAACTCATGCTACGCATTCCATCCTTAAGAATCATAATCTTTTTATGACTTGTTGAAATTAATTTTTCATCTAAAGATTGTAATTCTTCATATAATTTTTCACCAGGTCTTAATCCTGTATAAACTATTGGAATATCTACTCCGGGTGCCAAACCTGACAATTTGATTAAATCATGGGCTAATTGATCGATTTTAATAGGCTTACCCATTTCCAATAAGATTATTTCCCCACCATGCCCTATTGCGCCTGACTGAAGGATTAGTTGCGATGCTTCTTGTATAGACATAAAGTAACGGGTCATTTCTGGATGAGTCACTGTTACAGGTCCACCATTTTTAATCTGTTTTTCAAAAATAGGTATTGCGCTACCAGAACTACCCATAACATTTCCAAACCGGACAGCTAGAAATTCAGTTTTTGATCCAGCGTTTATTGCTTGAGTCAATATTTCTGCCAATCTTTTAGTCGCTCCCATGACATTCACAGGATTTACTGCCTTATCTGTTGAGACAAGGACAAATTTCTCTGCAGAAAATTTGTTTGCTAATTCTAACATACCCAAGGTTCCTCCAACATTCGTCCTTACTGCTGTCCATGGGTGAGTTTCTTGAATGGGTACATGCTTATATGCCGCTGCGTGAAAAACTATCTGTGGACGGTTTTCGTTAAATACCTTCTCAATCTGATTCTTCTGATTTATATTACCTAAAATGGGTTTAATAATAGTATTCGAACTAGACCTTTCACTTAATGCCATAATTTCAAAGATTTTTTCTTCAGCATTATCCAAACAGATAATTTCTGATGGATGAAAAGGTAAACATTGTTTAACCAATTCCGACCCAATTGATCCACCTGCTCCAGTAATTAGTACCCTTTTACCCTGAAGTAATCCTTCTATGGAATTCATATCAAGTTTTACTTCTTCTCTACCCAGAAGATCAATATATGATACATCTCTGATGGCTGAAACTGATATGTCCTTATCAATTAATTCTGCAAGACTAGGTACAGTTTTAAACCTTTTCCCGGTTGACCTGCAAGCACTCACAATTCTACGTAAAGTATCACCGGTTGCTGATGGAACTGTAATTAATAATTCATCAAACGGGATAGTTAAATTCTCTAAATCAGATATAGCTCCTAAAACTCTAATACCATGAAGCCTGGCATTCCTTTTGTTTGGATCATCATCCATAAAGCCTACAACATCAAAGGTAGAATCAGAATTATCAAGGATTTCTCTTGAAATTTTTGCACCCGTACTCCCTGCGCCAACTAAAACTAATCTTTTCTTTGTTATTACTTTACCAAAAATTGGTTGATTTTTAAAATGTGAGAAATAAAGCCTTACAGAAACTCTTGTTAAACATATAGATAATACATTAAAAAAATAGAAGCTTAGCAATACTGATCCTGGATGAAAAGAAAACTGGGATGATAATCCAATTCCTAGGATACTTAAAAGAAAGGATATTGTAACATATTTTATAATCGTTATCAGTTCCCAAAGACTAGTATAACGCCAAATCACTTGATAGAATCCTGATATATTAAAAATCACTAATTGAACGATCACTATTAATGGCAACCACGATTTTAGCAAAGGGTAGTATTCATTTGGAAAAGAGAAATTAAACATGAGATAAAAAGCCCAAATAAAACTAAAAATGATAGTAAAACCATCTAGAAACATCAGAAGAAATTTACGATTTGTAGAATATGAATTGTTTTTCATTGAACTATTATATAACCTTTTGAATTATTTTATTTAAATCATTTTAGGTTTAGTAATTTATTAAATATCTTAAAAACATATACTTATAGAGTTATTAAAATGTATCGATTGCTCTTAATACAACAATAAAACCCAATTTTTGAAGGATCTCTCATTATTTCCTTAATTTTAAAAAAAAAATAGAACAAATCTTAATCATTTTTATTTTTTAAAATTTATATGATAATTTTTTAAGGTATCGATTAATCTCTTGACAATAAAATAGTATCTGAACCGGGAGGTGGATAAGGAGTCAATCTACTATCCCTTTTCACAATTTTAACTAATTTTTCATCAGCATAAAGTTTTTCTAAGATCTTACTAATTCTAATTAATGCTTTATCCCTAGACATAATAGAAATAATTGTTAAATATATTAATTTAATATCAAGCGATATAGATTGATGTTCAATATAAAAAAGTCCTAATCTGCTTTTCCATGGACGAATTAACTGATTATAGTTAAGATCAGGATCGTCACTCCCTTCTAAAATACTGCCCTCATCTGAGAAAACAATAGAGGAAAAATCTGTAATACCAGGCCTGACATTTAGTAGACCTAATTCTTCATCTGTATAAATTGCAACATCTCTTTCAACATTTGGCCTTGGACCAACTAAAGACATATTACCAATCATTACATTCCACAGTTGAGTGATCTCATCTAATTTAATCTTTCGAATTAAATGGCCGATCCATGTTATCCTTTTATCATCAGATGCGGTTGAATCCACGCCACTTTTATCTGCTGCAACAACCATAGATCTAAGTTTTACCATTTGAAATATTTTTCGACTCTTACCAACTCTTGGAGCAATATAAAAGGGACTATGAAAATCCTGAAGAAATACAATTATAGCTATCGTGATCAAAATGGGAGACAGTATAATTAAACCTGATGCAGCCAAAATTATATCTAAAGCTCTCTTTATCATTACCAATTATCCATTAATTAATTTTTACAATTTTAGGTAAATAAATATTTACACCAACTACTGTAGATATTTGAATCTCTTCATTAGTGCTCTTTTTAATTTCAATATCCCCTAAAATCGAAATATTAGACTTCGACCAAAATTGTAATCCTGATTTTATAAATAAATATTCATTAACAGTTCCACTTGGGAACTTGCCTTTCAAATAATCAGCATATGACTCATAGGGCCTTGATGTAATACTCTCCTCACCAGTTTCTCTTGATCCAGCTTCAAGTTGAATTATAAAATTTAATCTATTAAAATAATTAAACCCAATTTTAATTTCTCTCCCATCACTCCCATATTGCCAACCCATAGGCATATTTCGTTGAATAAAATTATTAAACCCATTTCCGTGTCTAAAAGTTGGAGTCCCAATAGTTATAAGTGATAGGTAAGTAGTTAGGAATGATTCCCCTTTCATAATAGGGGTGTAACTAATACGTCCGGAATAGGCTTTACCATTTTCTTTACCATTTTCAAATTCTATTTTATCTAGAACAAATTCATCATAAAGTAAGTTCCCAGATATTCGAAGATTATGCAATGGAAGCCAGTCTATTGATACTTGCCAAACTGCATTTGCATCATCAGCACCCAATAGATTTAATCTGTCATTGAGTTCAACTTCTAAATGGTTAGATATTGGATTTAGGTAAGCAATATCCAACGGTCGACCCTGTCCTGAGTAAATAACGGTTTCTGATAATCCTAGTAACAGTGTTTTCCTATTGGTCCATTCAATAGCCCTAGCACTTATATAACGATTAATATATTCTTCTGTGGACTCCAAAAATCCATGGATGTATTTTGCTCTGACTCTACCAAGGTCAAGTCCTAAAATACCATAATCATAGGCTGGTGAATGTTCACTTAGAGCTAAATGAATCTCATTACCAGCGCCCCAACTTTCACGACCTCTACCTAGCTGTAGAGTCATCCAATTATTTTGAAACCCTATCCCAGATAAATCTGTCTCCCCGGAATTAAATCCAGCTCTTGTTATATCTCGAGGGATACCTGAATATCGTGAAAATGCCTCAGGATCATTGACGATCCTAGGATATAAATAAGCGTAATAGTGCTTTTTGAAAGAAAAGTGACCAAAACCATAAAAGGCAATTGCGTCATTTTTAGTAGATACCCCAGCCCGAGTCTGCATAGTTAAAGAATCAGATCTAATCCAATTCTTAGCATCGGTGTTATAAATAGATTGAAATCTGGGAAGACCAAATATTGAGTTATTATCCCAATTTTGACCCGCATCTATCAATAGTTTATGAACCTGAAACTCTATGAATTCATTAGGGATTTCTTGGGATAAATTCAAAGAAATAAATGCTAAGCATAGGATCTGTTTTTTAAAGAATCTTATCATTTTATAATGAATATTCTATAAAATGAATACAAATGAAAGAAGTAAAATTTTAAAAAGCAAGCTGTGTAGCCAGAATTATATCTATGGCTCTCTTTATCATTACCAATTATCCACTAATTAATTTTAACACCTTTGATGTAATTGATTTTGAATCTAGTCCATAACATTTTCTCAAATACTTTTGGGAACCAACAATACTTGAAAATCCAGGTCCAAGGCCTATACGCAGAAATTTTTTTGGCCTGATGCCATTATCTAGGATAGTTTCAGCGATCAAACTACCAAGACCCCCATCTAAAGTATTTTCCTCAACTGTGACTATGCCTCCTGTTGTTTTTGCTGCATCAATAACAGCAGTCTTATCAAATGGCTTTAGCGTATGCACACTTACAATGCGTATTTTATGGCCCAAATTCTGCAAACTATCATACGCTTCCCAAACTTCTTCTAATATTCCACCAGTTACAAATATTGTACAATAATCACCGTCAGTTAACGTTCGTGGTTTACCAATCAGAAAAGGTTGCTGTAAGTTATTATCCATATCTCTTCCACTAGATTTGTCTAACCTTAGGTAACAAACTTTTTCATTCTGGACAATCGCCTCAGTTGCTTGCTCAACCTCCCAATAACTTGATGGAGCTATAACCGTGATATCAGGTAAACTACGCATGATGCTCAAATCTTCAGTTGCATGGTGAGAAATACCCAAGGCTCCATAACTGAAACCACCACCAATCGATATGATATTTACATTTGTTTCGTGATAACAAGCATCATTTCGTATTTGTTCAAGACAACGTAGTATCGGAAAATTTGCGATCGAATAAGTAAAAATAATTTTACCTTCCAAAGCCATACCCGCTGCAATCCCAGTCATATTTTGTTCTGCAACTCCAGCATTAATGAAATTATCTGGATATTTTTTCTGAAATTCATCTAAAACGCCAAAACCTAAATCACCCGTAATAAGTACAATACTAGGATGGTCTTCAACTAAGCTAGTTAATCTATTAATAAAATGATCTCTCATTTTTTTTGCTGTAATTCCTCTAGGGCAAGATCAAATTCTTCTCCTTTGGGGCACCTGTAATGCCAGAGAACAGAATTCTCCATAAAACTAACACCTTTTCCTTTTGTAGTGTGGCAGATATATACGTTTGGTTTTGATTCAATGGATGGCATATTTTCTAAATTAGACTTTAATTGATTGTGGTCATGTCCATTAATCTCATTTGCACTCCAACCAAAACTCTCCCATTTACTCTTGAATGGCTCTAGGCCCAGTGTGTTTTCAATACTGTCTAAACTCTGAATTTTATTGTAGTCGATCATTACCACGAGATTATCTAACTCGTGATGAGAAGCAAACATTGCAGCTTCCCAAATTGAACCTTCATCGCACTCTCCATCGGAAAGGAGAACAAATACTCTGAAATCTTTTTTATCCATTTTAGCTACTTTTGCCATGCCAACTCCAACACTTAGGCCATGACCTAAACTGCCAGTCGAAAGTTCTACTCCAGGAACATTTTTATGACTTACATGCCCACTAAGGTCAGAACCATCTTGGTAATGTGTAGCTAACTTTTCTGTAGAGAAAAATCCAACCTCAGCTAGTGCGGCATAAACAGCTGCACCTGCATGACCTTTACTTAAAATGAATCTATCTCTTGTTTCTAGTTTTGGATTTTTTGGATCAAAATTCATAATGTCTGAATATAAAACAGCCAATATATCTGCCATACTCAATGCTGAACCGATATGTGACCCACCACCTGAATTAGCCATTTTGAGAGCATGAACTCTAATTTTATTTGCTAATTCTTTCGATTCCATTTACTTAAATCTTATAAAAAGATTTAACCTTATCACAAATGTAGGTTACTTCTTCGTCTGTTACCGTCATATTTAAAGGCAGCATCAAACTGTTTCTCATTAGTTTTTCAGTGAAAGGAAGTACTTGCTCAAATCCCAAATCTCTAAATTCATGAACAGCTTTACCTCCCCACTGGATTAAAGTGCCAATACCATTATTAGAAAGATGTTGTTTTAATTCATCTCTCTTTTTAGTCTCAATTTCATAATTTTGAAAAATATCGAAGTGATTGCTATTTTCATCAGGCGATGGTGGTAAAACAATATTGTTTATGGTATTTAAATTTTCATGATATAATTTCGCAATCTGTCTCCTACGTTCAACCGTCTTATCATAATCCTTAAAAAACACATTTAATATTCCAGCCTGCAAATTATCTAATCTGCTGTTATAACCCCAAATTGATATATTACCATCGTCGCCACGACCATGGTCACGCATTAATATGATCTTATTATAAATTTCATCATCATTTGTAAGCACCAATCCACCATCACCAAAGCAACCAAGAGTTTTAGCAGGATAAAAGCTTATACAACCTCCTAATCCAAAAGAGCCAGCACATTTACCTTTATATTTTGCACCTAAGGCTTGTGCTGAGTCCTCATATACCTGTAGACCATTCTCTTCTGCAATATTAATGATTTCATCCATTTCTGCTACGCGACCATTTAATTGCGTAGGCATAATTGCTTTAGTCCGAGAGGTAATAGCACTCCTTATTGATTGTGGATCGATTAAATGATCAGGTCCTGCTTCTACAGGAACTGGAGTTGCGCCAGTAAATTTAATTGCTGATGCTGTTGCAATCATAGTGTGCGAGCAAAAAATAACTTCATCCCCAACACCAATACCTCCTGCTTTTAATAACAATTGTAGAGCATCTGTCGCATTTCCTACTCCTATAGCATATCTAATATTCAGATACTCTGAAATCTTAGTTTCAAAATCAGATAAGTCATTTTGCATAATATATGCACCGCGATGACCTATATCTTTATATATGTCAACAAAACTCTTTTCATACTCTTTAAAGAGAGCCTGATAATTAAAAAAAGGTATATCCATACTATTGTATCACTTATTCATTTAATTTGATATTTGAAGACAAACGATTCTTCATTATTATGTACTTTGATCTTATGGGAGAGTATTGCACCCGATTTAAAATAAAAGTTTTGTGCACTTTCTTGCGATTGACCCGTAACTATCTTTACAATCCTAATTTGATTATCTTTTAATTGCTCCATTGCATTTGAAAATAACGCTTGCCCAACCCCTTTCCCCTGTTCCATGCTGTCAACGCAGAAATTAAAAATTTCAGAGTTCGAAATAAAACTATCTTCTTCATCCTTTTTAGAAAAAGGGTACTTTAATAAATCAAGACATTTCGTAAGAAAAACTCTACCAAATACCTTTAATGGAATTTGAAATACATCCCAATATATTTTTGTCTTAAGGTAATATTTAAAAAAGTTTTTTGTATTGAGTGAGATTGCAATAAAACCTAAAACTTTATTTTGTTCTATTGCTAATAATAAAAATGAGTGTTTTGATTTTGAAAAAGAATCGTAAAGGCGTGATAGAAAGTCGATTCCAAGTGTTGGTAAAAAGCCATTCGGAATCTCCTTTGAATGAATTTCAGAACACTGTTTAAAATAAGAATGGTCTGCACTCAAACTACATGCATTAATTATATCCATGGGCGTCTAACTTACAAGAATTAATTTAAGTTCTTTTAGGTATTTTTCATTTATTCTATGCGTAAGAGGAAGAGAAACAATGTGCTTACTTGATAATTCTGCGTTAGGACATGATGTTTCTTCATATCCCATAGCTTTTAGACCATCACCAGTATATGGGTGAACCGGTGTTAAGTACCAATCTGAAATTTCAATTTTATTCAAAGAAGCCAAATGTATTAATTCATTTTTATTGGATACCCATATTGGATACCGAACAAAAATCGGGTCTGAATTATTTGAAGTCTCAATTATAAATTTTTCACTTAATTCAGTTATTAAAGTCTTGTATTGGCTATATGTACTTTGAGTTTTTAGCTCAATCTCATTTAGCTTGGATAGTTTTTTAGCTAATTTATTTCTAAGAGTTTTTGATATTTTATAATCAAAGTCTTTTGATTGCTCCGTCAAGTTTATTGATGTATGGTTTCCTTTTATTAATCTATATTTTGAGAAAAAATGGAACATGCTCTTTACAGTCCAATAAGTCCTTGGATTATATAAAACAAAAAAAGCGATTCTCTGAGCAAATAGTTGTAGTTCAGTGATAAATGGAGGATCACTTAGTTTTTTGTATTGCAGCTCTAATCTTTCAAGAATTCTTTTATTATTCACTCTTACTGCTCCTCCCAATCCTAATGAAATTGGTTTACCCCATTCAAAAGAATAAAAACTAGCATCTGTAAAGCTTCCAACCTTATTTTGATTAAATTTAGAATTAAATGTATGACAACAATCTTCAATGACAATTAAATTATAATTCTTTGCAATTTTTAAAATCTTTTTTAAATCAGCGACAATACCAAATGTATGCTGTATAACAATTGCTTTCACATCCTTTGTTGCTTCCAATTTATCTGCTAAATCGTCTGGGCACATTGTAACACCTCTTTTGATTACGTCTATATATATCGGTAATGCATTCGCTGCAAAGACCCCCTCTGGAACTGCACTACATGTGTATGCCTGGATTGCCACTTTTTCATCTTTTTCAATACCACTTGCAATCAGCAGCTCTTTTAATGCCACACGCCCTCTAAAATATAATAATTGATTTTCTATCATAGCCCAATCGCCTCTAACATTTGGTTATTAATTAGCTCAAGGCTAAACCGTTTTTTTGCAATTTTTCTACTCTCAATTCCCATTGAACTTAACTTATCAGTATTTTCAAGACACCAAACTATACTTTCAATTAGCTCACTCTTACTTTTAACTGATATTAGCTTACCATTAACACCATCAACAACCGTATCTCTGCATCCTACTGCGTCCGTAGTAATAATGGGTCGGCCCATTGACATAGCTTCAAGAGTACTGCGGGGTATACCCTCGTGATAAGAAGGAAGAACAAAAACATGACAAGATCTTATATAAGGTCTCACATCGTCTGTTTCTTCTATGTGTTTGATATATCCACTACTGGTCCATGATTTAACCTCTTGGATATTAATTGCATCAGGACCATTATACTCGGTACCAAGCAATACGAACTTTACCTTATTATTTGATTTTGAAAAATGCTTAGCTGCCTCAGCGTATTCTCTTACACCTTTTTCTGATAATAATCTTGCTATACATAAGAACGTAATGTCTTGTGTTTCTGGTAACTCAGAAAATTCAAAATGATCTAAATCAACTCCAGAACCTTCCACAACAGTGCAAATTTCAGGTTCAATTATTTTTAATTTTATAAATGTATCCATAATATCAGAATTTTGAAATATAACCGAGTGTGCATTTTTCAGGGAAAATCGAAAAAGATAAATTAAAAGTTTTCTAATAATCGATCTGAAAAATCCAGACTTTTGGAAAGTGTACCCCAGCCCAGTAATTAGAGCTGTAAATCTTACATTAAAGAACCTCGAGGCCAAACCACCCCAAATAATTGGTTTAATAGTGACCGCTAAAATATTGTCTGGCCTGTATCTAAAAAGAGCTTTTACAATATTCAAAAAGGTCACTATTTCAAAAAGTGGATTGATTGAGCTCCTATTTATTTTTAAATAAATGTAATCATCTACAATTTCATCTATTTTATTTCTTAAATCCTCGGAACATTTTGGAGCTAGTGCTGCTACACGAACACTTTTACTTTTTATATCAATTAATAATTGTGATCTAACATTAATGAGGGAGTATGCATAATTTGAAATAATTAAAAATTTTTTATTATTTAGCATTTCTTTATTGGTTTCTGTTCCAAACATCTAAACAATATAAAGTCCAGAGGACTTGTGCTCTCTTTTCATCTGAGACATTGATTCTTCGGTGCAAAAGTTTATCTATAAAATCCCAATCAACAAATTGACTTGAAAATGATCTTTGATTCAAAACATCAAAGATGTTCTCACGCAATTCATAATCAACCCAATGCTTCAATGGAACCTCGAAACCTCTTTTTGGTTGTTTTATCAATTTTCTGTGTAGGTACTTTTTTGATAATTCTCTTAAAATAAACTTTGTTTTCGTTCCATTAATTTTCAGCTTGTCCGATAAAGTAGGCGCAAATTCAAGCATATATTTACTTAAAAAGGGGCTCCTACCTTCAACGGAGTTTGCCATTGTGGCAATGTCCATTTTTTTTAATAGATCGCTTGGAAGGATCATATTAAAATCCATAAACATAACTTTTGATAGATCTGTAATCTTTTCATTTTCTATTTTCCTTATAAAACTATCCATCTCTGCAAAGGTATCATTATTTTTAAATTCATATATTCCTTCAAAAAGATTATTAGTAGAACAGGTATAGTAATCAATTCCTGATTTATTTGACAATATCATCAGTCTGTAAATATAGTTATATAACGTTTTTTTATTTCTTGGGGGTGGAAGAAAATTATTAAAGAATGAAAAGTAAGATATGCTTTTAAGAATTTTATTCCCAATAGGTACATATCGACGGTAACCGCCAAATAACTCATCTGCACCATCACCATTTAGTACAACAGTAACGTATTTCTTCGCTTCGCGACTTACATAATAACTTGGAATACAGCTACTATCCATAAATGGCTCCCCATAATTTAACAGAATATCCTCAATATCATTTTGAAGATTTATTGAAATTGGTATTTCTGTATGGTCGGTATTGTATTTTTCAGCAGTTAGCATTGCCAAACTTGACTCATCATATGCACCATCAAATTTGACGGTAAATGTTTTTAATTTATCAACATATTCGCTACCAATTGCTACAACTAGAGAACTATCAATACCACCGCTCAGAAATGCGCCAACCTCTAAATCTGAAGAAAATAACCTATTCTTAATACTTCTGTGTAATAGAAGATCAACTTCTTTTAATGCGGTATCTAAATCGTTTATTTTTTCCTTTTTATAATATTGCAGTTGATCAAAATAACGAGTTATACTCATTGAAGTATCTTTCAAATTCAAAGTATATACGTTACCAGGCTCAATTTCTAAAACATTTTTATATGGGGTTTTATCTTTAAAAAAGAACCCATTTCTTAAATACGAAGAAATTGCATCATCATCTATGGATAAGTCTTCAACACCAATCTTTATAGCATTGAGCTCACTTGCAAAAATAAAAGAAGTAGAGTTTTTATAGATGTATAAAGGCTTTTTCCCCGCTCTGTCTCTTCCAAGGAAGACTTCGTTTGTCAATTTATTTAAAATTGAAAATGCGAACATTCCATCTATTTCATCCAATATGGATATACCATTTTCAATAAAAAGTGCCAAAAGAGTTTCGGTATCACATCGAGTTTTAAATGTATGATTTTTTACCCTTTTTCGTAAGGACAAATGGTTATAAATCTCTCCATTGAAAGCAATCACATAATCCTCAATTTGAAATGGTTGACTTCCATTTGTAACATCCTGAATAGACAAACGAGTATGTATCATACTAAAATCACCAAAAGAAGCAATATTTTGTTCATCTGGCCCTCTATGAATCATAGACTGCTTAATATTCTTTATCTGATTTTCAGATAAGTTTGTTCCTCCTGCTATTCCACACATTCTATTCTAAAGTATTTAGTAAATTAGCAAAAATAGGGAGAGTAACCTTCATAGAATAATATTTTTCAATATATACTATTGCATCAGAACCATACTTTTCTCTAAGAGCTGTCGAATCACACAATTTACTTAACTCATCAATCCAATCTTTTTCAGTTATAGCAAGGCATCCACTATTTGATTCTCTAACAATTTTTTTATTAACTCCAACTGGAGATGCAACAACAGGTTTTCCACAGGCCATATATTGTATCAGCTTATAACCACATTTCCCTTTCTCAAATGGTCCATCATGCAATGGCATGATGCCAATGTCAATCTCCTGAATATTTTTCACTTCAGTATCTTCTTCCCATTTTATGCAATTCACCTTAAAAACATCACTGTTGAATTGAGCTCCAATTACATTTAATACGATTTCAAATCTTTCACTTAAAATATTTAAGGGGTCTCTAACTAATTCTAAGCAATGGACTGTAGATGGATTCCCAATCCATCCGATAATAATGGTTTTTGATTTTTTTAAGGGAGCTGTATGATATTTTTCTGTGTCAACAACGGTTGGTAATAATTCTACTCTTTTAGACTTAACTGCTTTTGCTCTATCATATATATATTCATTTCCACAGATTACTAAATCTGATCTACGCATTATAAGATCAATCTTTTTAGCCAAGAATTTGACATAAAAATTATTACTTTGATCATAAAGATGAAAAACTGCATCATCATAATCAACTATATGTCTTTTATTGAATAAATAAAGTAAACTTTCGAATACGCCAGGAAGGTATGGAAACAATTCCTTCTCAATAATAACTAAATCATACCTAGCTACAGAAAAAAGTTTAATAATTCTTTTTATATAAGAAGTAATTATAATACGAAATGATCGACCTTTACCTAAATATAAAAAATCAATATAATTCTCATTAAATAAAGGGGATGGATCAATTTCTATATTATATAACTTTATAGCAGATATATACTGATAGAAACGTAGCCTACTACTTGCACCGAGGTTTGCATAACGAGTAAATGCTAGAACCTTTAACATTATTGAATGATAATAATCAGTGATTTAATTGTTATAGGAAATGACATAATTGATAATTTAACTATAATGCTATAAAAAGTTATTTGTCTTATATCCTTTTTCATTTGCAGAGCATAAATCAAAACTACTAAGAGTTTAAAAAAGTTTATTCTTCATCATATAATCATAATCTAAATTTCGTTTCTGTTTTAAGATTCTATAATTACCAATTACCAGAAAGAAACTTCTAAAAACACCTTGAATATTCCACCATATTTTTGGCTTTCGTCCTGTCATTAAATAAACTGGAGTTAAAATCACGATTCTTATTACACGAATAAGTTCAATTAGTAGCAATAAAAAAGTAGAATAGAGCCCATAATGTTTTAGAACAAATTTGAATTTACTTGATGATAGATTTCGGATGGTTTTTCGTGGGATCTTACTAGAATCTCCCCCTCCATAATGGATAATCTTTGCTTCAGGATAAAAAATTGTTTTAAAACCTTTATCCTTTACACGCTTAGCAATATCAACATCATCATAATATATGAAGAAACGTTCATCAATTGCGCCCCCAATATTATTGAGGATGGAGCGTCTAAATATCATAGCAGCACCCATTGCCTGGTCAATAGGCATTATCTTATCATACTGGAAGCTTCCATAACACATGTGATTTAAAATTCCATTATTTACAAAAATAGTATCGAGCTTGAGAGCGCTCATAAAAAAATGAAAAAGATTAGGAATACGCCTTATCGAACCTCTTTGTGGACTTAGGTCTTCATTAAGAATTTTGGGACACATCATAGAAATCTCTTGATGGTTTTTTAGGTATTCTATACTTTTACATAGACCATTTTCAATCACCTTTGTGTCATTATTTAACAAGATAATAAACTCACCACTTGTTGCTAGAATACCCTGATTATTTGCTTTTGAGAATCCTTTGTTTTCATCATTTTGGATAAGAATAATTTGTTTATGGTTTTCCTTGATATATTTTACTGATTCATCTGAAGACCCATTATCTACCACTACAATTTCTTTGCTATCGTAGTCATCGCCTTCCACACTTGGCAAACAGTCTTTTAACCATGCTATACCATTTAGATTTACAATTACTATAGATAAAACATCTTTTTTAATTTTATGATCAACACTCATAGATTATGCATATATGTGACAATTAGTTATGTTTAATTAATGCAGTAATAATTATCTAATCAATAAAAAACACCGTGAATAACTAAAAATTATTTCTTCCTTAAACCAATAGGGTATATTTATTTATCTTTCCAATATTCATAAATACCCTTATCTAGTTCGTAGTTTGGCCAGACAAATCTATTTCTTTTAGGTTGAGTTTTTGCCCATTCCCACATTTTTGCTAATCCTTCTTCCAAATCAATTTTATGCTCAAATTCAAGAAGTTCAACTGATTTATCCCAAGTAGACCATGCATATTTAGCCTCATGTCTTTCTTCTAAATATATTGGTTTTAAGTGTGATCCTGTAACATTAATTAGAATTTTACATGCTTCATTGATTGTATACTCTTTAATACCACCGAGGTTAATAATTTGGTCAATACAGTCATCATTCTGTGATGCATTCCAAAATGGTATAATCGAATCATCAACATAACTGAAAGCTCTAACCTGGTTTCCATCACCAAATATCGTTGGTTGCTTGCTCTCCAATATCTGGTACATCCAGATACCTAAAACATTTCTATATTTATCCCATATATTCTGATTAATACCATAGAAATTGTGTGGTCGTATTATTGTATATTTTAATCCATGCTGTATTAAAGCAACTTTCAAATCTTGTTCGACACTATATTTTGCGATACCATAAGGATCAATGGGAACTTGTTGCATATTTTCACTGAATGGCGGGTCGTATGTATCTCCATAAACGGACATAGAGCTCGCGAAGACAAATCTATTTACATCAAACTGTATGCTATTGGTAATAAGATTTGTTGAAGCTATCAAGTTATTCTCATAATTATATTTTCTTATAAATGGACTTAATCCCTCAGCAGCATAAGCAGCATAATGATAAACAATATCAGGTTTTTCATTTTCGAATAGTGCTTTTACCTGACTCTGATCTACCAAATCAAACTTATAGAACTTTACCTTAGAATTGACATTTTCAATATAACCGCCGCTTAAGTCATCCACTCCAATGACCTCGTTATCGGTATTCTCTAAAACCCAATCTGCTAATCTGGACCCTAATAATCCCGCGACTCCTGTAATTAAAATCTTCATTTTTATAATTCCTTGTTACTATTGTTAATTTTTATTTATCAGTTTGTTAGTCAAAAAGTATGTACAAATTATTTTCTCTTTAGAACTACATGAATTTCATAGCAAGGGAATATATAACAAAAAGTATCTTCGTAAAGTTCTTTGGTATATGAAGCTATGTTAAATAGTTTCCCAAAAATATATTTCATTCCTGCGCGAATAAAAAAAGTTCTGTCCGTCTTAAAACACAAGTCAACTTTCAACAGATCAAACTTTATATCTGTATCATAAGTAGGGAGTTTCCTTTTGAAAAAAGAACACTCTGCAAAATAACAGAATGTGTAAAGACCAATAGGCGTTTTATGAGTAGGGTCTGAAAAATAGTAGGGATTAGAAAAATGAGGAGCATAAAAATCAATAACTCCATTTTTTTTCATAATTCGTGCTAAACCTTCCATAAATAATGGTAAATCATAAAGATGTTCAATAAAATGAGAAGAATAAACCTTATCAATTATTCCATTAGGAATCAATTCCAGTACTTCATAAATATCCCCACAAATATCTACATCTTTATAATTTATTAAGTCTACAGTAATAGAGTTTTTAATTTTTTTATACTCGCCACATCCTAACTCCAATATAACCTCTTCATTAAGATCAACTTTGTCTTGGATGATTTTATTAATTTTATCTTGCAATGTAATTTTTTCTGTATTCTCTTCCATGCCTAGTCTTAACTGTATTCACTTAATCAATATTTAATACAACTTTTTCTTATATTTTTATTAATTCATCAATAACGTACACAAAATGGTATAACACTATAATAAATAAACTCGAATATGTTACCATCGATTTATAGTTAAAATTTACCTTATTTGAAAATAATAGAGGGAAAATACCTAACAAAGAAACTTCACGAATTCTATGTGCGATTCCAGGATTCTCACCAAAAATAAAATAAAGAGACAAACCAATAATAATTAAAAAACCACCTTTTTTTTGTATTTCATCTAAGCTTCTCCAATTAAAAATACAAAACACACATATAGCTAACTGAGATAATGATATAACATTAAAATAATTGACTGTTTTATTTAAGGATGTTGTTGAGGAAAGATGCATAGCAAGTTTAAAAATATCTCCGGTCATAACTTTCAACAAATTATTAATTAGTAGTCCAAAAGTTAAGGTCATAGCGATAGTTAAAATTGGCTTTTTATAAGCTTGAAATAGAATGATAATCAATGCAACATAATGAAACATAGAAGCCACAATAGTTTTCAGAATAACTCCAGTTTTAGATGAAAAAGTCAATAATAGATAAATAATAATTGTACTTGCAATCGCAGTCCGTAATTGAGACGCATCTAATACTGGAATGAATAATATTATATAAATTATCCAGGCAGAAATAGGGTATCTCAAATATTTTAGAAATATTAAATATTTTAGAAATAGGATAAAAATAGCTACAACAAAAAATGTGCTATTAGCTGTTAAAATTGAAGACAAAAAGTAATAAAGCATTGTAAAACCAGGCTCGTATCTAAAGTTTATTACCGCATCCATCGGTCCTGCAGAGTTTACAATTTGATCAAAGATTAATTCATACTGTACAAAATCATTTGATATTGTTCCAGTAAAAAAAACCAATAATGATGCGCTGAAAATGAATATAAGAGTATCTCTAATGAATAATAATGGCTTCATATATAATTTTTCTAATTTTTTTTATGAATGAGATTACCAAAGGTGGGAAAATAGCGATCATCAACAGTATAAAACTTTTAAGATTACTATGTGCTGGTAATATATCAGCATATTTTCTATACACATCCCAATTATAATATCTAAAACTT
>PBFM01000054.1 GCA_002718655.1 Fidelibacterota bacterium | reverse complement strand
TAGTTGTTGCGAACTCAGCAAGTGAGTTACCGTTTATGCTTTTTACGTTTCTGATGATTTTTTTTAGTGTTTGCTTCATTTTATTTTCTCCTTTTTAGAGTTCTTTTAATTGATCACTACAACGCTATTGCACAAACTGTGCCAAAATTTGATATAGGATAATAAAAAACTATTTATAGAGGAGAGTTCAATTCTATATATAACATAATGTTACAATTTTCATATGTACACTACTGTAACATTTTGAAACAAATGAACATTTTACAGGTTTGTGGCTTGTTGTTTAAAATATCAAAAAAACGGAATGGTCTAGTCTGTGGGTCCATTCTCTTACATGCTAGGCTACAGGTCTAAACTGATACCTTCCCAATAGATACCATATGAACCGGAGGTACCTACTTGATTGAAATGGTTATTATGGAGTGTTATGTGTACTAGATGGTGTCAGGGGAAAAATTTAAAGATCCATTATCTTGTGTAGATGCTTGGGGCTTTCAGCATCCGCAACACATATTCTTGGAGCTTTTACATCGTCTCCTGAGCCACTTCCTGGGATGACCACATATATGTAGTGTCCATCCTGGAACGGACTTTTCAACACCTCTCGGTTGAACAATGCGTACCACTCATCTGGACCACTTTCTCTTGCTTTGGGGCAATTAGAACAGATAATGTCACCTGCCTCATTCACATCGAGGGAGAGTGTGTCATCCGAAAATAGGGATTCTCCAGATGCGGGTGCTTCAGGATGTTCTGAACCAAAGACACTGGACCATTTTTTCCCAATCGCAGTATCCTGGTAGCTTGTAAACAGCTCTAGATCCTGAAATAATTCAGTTGTGTCATTATAACTTCCAACTCTCATGTCAAATTTATCCTGCCCAGGTAATCTTCCACGACCTTCTAGGGCTGCGGTTGTTTCGTAAAAGTTCTTTGCCTGAAGAAGCAACTTATCAAGCTCGTCAATACACTTGTTTGCCTTTCCAGCTTCCATCACATCTGAGAACTTTGGAAGAGCGGTCGTAATGAAAGTGGCCATCATGGCGGTCACTACAGCGAATTCAGCAAGGGACTGTCCCTTTCTTGACAAGACCTGTCTTAAGATCATGTTTGAAATGGATGAGATTTTATTCTTATAGCGCATGTCCGATAATAAACACATGCAAAAACCATACCATTAACCAATTGGCCGAGATCATCCGGTAATGAGCATGTTTGTTGTATCAGTCTGATACACTGCTAACCTTTGGACAGTGCCTCGTACATATCCCATATGGGTAAGAATATGGCTAGAGCAAGTACCAGGATGAAAACTCCCATCACCACCGTGATCAATGGTTCTAGGGTTGCAGTGAGCTTGAGGACTCTGTCCTGAACCTCAGCGTCTGTCATGTTCCCTATCTCGCCCAGCATGTCGTCCATTGCACCAGCGTCTTCCCCTACCTGAATCATCTTGAGAACATGAGGAGGAAAAATGTCATTCGTATGGGTGCTGATGGAGAGCGCGACCTTTCGTCCCATTTGTACGTCACTATGGACCCTACTGAGTCGTTTCTCAATGAAAGTATTTCCTGCGGTCTTTCCGGCGATCTCAAGTGCCTCCAGAATAGGAACGCCAGTTCTGTCTAACGTATCCAAAACATGGCAGAATCTGGATATGGCCATTTTTTTTGCGATCGGACCAAAGATGGGAAGGCTAAGAACGAACCTGTGCCATTGAAATAGTCCTGCCTTGGTCTTTAGGGCTCTCCAAAAAACAAAAACGAAGAACAGGATGAAAAATATGATGCCCATCCAATTATCATTGATGAACTGATCTATCCCCAATAAGATCCTGGTTGGCAGCGGAAGAGTGATCCTGGTAGAGCTGAATAGAGTGGAGAATCTTGGAAGAATGTATGTCACCGCAAAAACACCAACCAACATGGTGATCCCTACCACGATCGATGGATAGCGTATCGCCTGGGTTATCCCCATTCTCAGCTTTAGGTCATGGGCAATGAAATCAGCTAGCTGAAACATGACCTTGTCCAACACACCCGCACTCTCACCTGCCTTAACAATGTTGATGAACATCGTGTCAAACACCCTTGGATGCTTGTCCATGGCTCTGGATAGGGACATTCCATTTGAAACATCATCGATCACCGAATCAATCGTTCTATTAAATAGTGGGTTTGCCTCATCCGAATGAACCGAGTCAAGGGCATCCACAAGGGGAACACCTGCCTTTAACATCACGGATAATTGACGAGTGAAATTATATATTTCCCCAGGAGGAACTTTTTCAAAAAGGCTGATCTCCATGTCAAGGATGGATTGCTTCTTCTCCGAAACTGAAATAGGCTCAAGCCCCATTCGCTCAAGCTGAATGATCGCGCTGTCTTGTCCTGTTGCTCTGAGCTCTCCTCTGACCACACCTGTAGAGGGATTGGTCGCGATGTAGGAGAATTGAGTGAATTTATCCGTCTTTTTTTCTAAGGCCATGTTGATCTAATTTTCTGTACAAGGTCATTCTGCTGATTCCGAGCTGTTGGGACGTGGTCGTCATGTTCCAATTCGTTCGCTCTAGACCAGCGATTATGGCCTCATACTCCAATTCTTTTAAAGTTTTTATCACACTAGTGTCGGTTTGCACTACCGGTTCGCTTACTACGTCCTCTTCCGCTGATGAGCCAGGGTTCTCCATTAAATGCGCGGCCTCAGGTTTGTCGGGCAGTATTTTGCTTTCATCAATCCGTCTTGCATCCAAAGATGCACTGTTTTCATCCAGAATGTATTTAACGTCATCACTCTGGATCACGGGTTTGTCGTGTATGAGCACAATTCGCTCTAACGTATTTTCCAGCTCCCTAACGTTACCTGGCCAGTCATATAGCTTCAGGGTTTCCATGGCATCATTGGATAGGTAGTCCACCGAAATGTTATGTTTTTTCTTCAGGCCTTTTAATATTGCCATGGTGGTTGGAAGAATATCCTCTTTTCTACCTCTTAACGGAGGAACGGTAATGGGAAAAACATTTATCCTGTGGAATAGATCTTGCCTGAATGCACCCTCAGCGATTCGTTTTTCAAGATCTTGGTTCGTTGCAGATATGATCCTCACATCGACTCTTATGGTCTCTGCACCTCCAACCCGCTCTATCTCTCCACTCTCTAGTACCCTTAATATCTTCGCTTGCAAGGATGGACTCATGTCTCCGATCTCATCAAGGAATATGCTACCTGCGTTAGCGGCTAAAAACTTCCCATCTTTTCTCTCTATCGCACCAGTAAATGCACCTTTCTCATGACCAAAAAGTTCACTCTCCAAAAGGTCTGATGGGATGGCAGGACAGTTAACCGCAATATTCGGGCGATCTCTTCTGAGACTTATCTGGTGCAATGTCCTGGCTATGAGGTTCTTACCTGTCCCACTTTCTCCATAGAGAACCGTGGTCACATCCTTATTCTTTATCTGGCACATGAGATGGTAGATCTTTAGCATCTGATCAGATATGCCAACGATCTTCTCAAAACCAATACCGGAAAAATGCCTGGCAGCTATTCTAGGTACATCTTTCTTAAAATCATGAAAACGTTTTGCTGAGCTTAGCATGGAGTGTAGATCGTCTACAGTGTCTGAACCAGGTTCAAAGTAACTAAAAAGACCCAGATCAAAATCGCTTAGGATCTCCTTTCTTCTTTCAGCGGAGCGGATAATGCTTATCACGGGAATACCTGCCCCAGCTGATACCAGCTCTTGAAGTAATCTACTTGGCGCCATCAGAGGAAGCTGATCCTCAATGATAACAGCGTCAAAACCGCCAGACTGAACAGCACTCAGAGCGATCATTCCATTTTGCACATAGTCTAAGTGAACATCAAGACCTGAAACCTCGGAAAGGCCTTTCTCCTTTCCCCCAACATAGAGAACGTTGATCATATGATGATCTTTGTAGTACCCAGGGTCTCATACACCTCTGATATCGTGGTGTCACCCCTCGTGATTTTCATGATGCCATCTTCTAAAAGCGTGGTCATCCCATTCTTTCTTGCCTGCTCTCTTATCTTATACCCAGGCGCCCGCTGAAGAACCAACTCAGATATTTCAGCATCCATCAGCAACAGTTCGTAGATTCCAACACGCCCCTTGAAACCTGTATTTCGACAAGATAAACATCCCTTACCCATGAAAGCGCTGATGGAATCCTCTTCCTCCAGACCGATCATCTTTAATTCTTCTTTTGTTGGCTCGTGCGGGGTTCTACACTCTTTGCATATCCTTCGAACAAGTCTCTGGGCTAGAATGCCTTTTACCGTGGACGCGATAAGGAATGGTTCCACATTCCAGTTCAATAATCTAGTAAAGCCTGATGCGGCATCATTGGTGTGAACGGTACTGAAAACAAGGTGCCCGGTAAGAGCAGCTCGAATCCCCAGCTCAACGGTCTCCTCATCACGGACCTCACCAACCATTATGATGTCAGGGTCCTGTCTGAGAATCGATCTAAGTGCAGATGCGAATGTAACACCAGACTTGGTATTGACCTGAGCCTGGTTAATGTTATCTAGGTCATACTCAATGGGGTCTTCTACGGTTACGATATTCACGTCAGGTGATTCTAATTTATTCAAGGTAGAGTATAGAGTGGTTGTCTTTCCGCTACCTGTTGGTCCAGACACCAAGATGATTCCCTCTCCGCCTATTAGCATGCTGTTGAATCTTTTCTCACACTCTTCTTCAAATCCTAGTCCAGAGAAGGAATGTAGCGCCTCTGATATGTTCAATAAACGAAGTACTGCCTTTTCACCATACAGAGTTGGATAGGTTGAGATTCGAAGGTCAAGCCGACCCTTGGTTGAATTGAAAAGTATGCGCCCATCCTGAGGCCTTCTCGTTTCAGCTATGTCCATGTTAGCCATTATCTTAAGACGAGAGACAAGCGCTGTATGTATGTCTATTGGAAGAGACTGAAAATCTTGGAGACGGCCATCAATCCGAAATCTAACGCGAATATCGTTTTCGCGAGGCTCGATGTGGATGTCTGAGCAGCCATATTTTTGACTCTGGGTGATGATACTATCCACTAGCTCAACGATGTGTGTCTCATCAAAAAGGTCTGAAATATTCATGCTCTCATCGCTTGAAGAATCAATGTCGACGAATCCTGATATCCCATAGTGTAAGTCTATGGCATTTTCTATTTCAAGCTGAGATGCAATGACAGGCTCGATCTTGAAACCTGTTGCATCACGAGCTGCATTAATGGGGCCAGAGTCAAGCGGGTCAGATATTGCAAGGTTAAGAGTATTCTTGATCTTGAAAAGGGGAAGCATTTTCTGTCTACGGATCAGTTGTTCTGAAAAGAGTTCCATCAGGGTTTGGTCAACCTCATAATATCCGAGTTGCAGGTAGGGTATCTTTAGCTGGTAACTAACATAACGATTAACGTCCTTGTCATCGATCACACCCATCTCCATTAGGGTCTGCCCCAGGTACCCCTCCTTCTCTTTCTGCGCAAGAAGCCCCTTTTGCAGCTGATCCTCATCAATTTTTCCTGCCTGAACGAGAATGGTTCCTAGTGGCTGTTTACCAGATAAAGCCATGCTAGAACATTGTAGTGTAGTACCAGTTCAAAATATAATTACCTCCATATGGTGTGATCGTGAATATGGATATGAGAGTTCCTGCGGCCAAGTAAGGTCCGAAAGGGATCTTTGCATCTTTCTGGATCAGCTTCCCACCCATCATGATGAATATCATGATCGCACTCAGAGCAAAACTAAGATAGAGCGCTAGTATGGAATATTCCGTACCAAGAAAACCTCCCAAGACCAGACCGAGTTTTACATCCCCAAAGCCAATACTCTCCTTTTTTAGGATGAATTGACCGATGAGTCCTATGGTAAAAAGAAAACCAGCAAAAACGAATGAGCCAGATAATGCATCACCCCATTCGATGGGTATCCAACCCAAAAAAAGCCCAACTGCTAATATGGAGAGGCCAATGAGAACAAATCCATTAGGGATGATCAAATGATCGATATCAACAAAGGTTATCGCTATTAAAAGATATGTAAGGAAAAGGTAAACGATAAAGGACTCGTTCAAACCAAAGATCAGATAAACGACTACGGTCAAAATCCCGGTGATGAGCTCTACGAAAGCATATCGACTTGGAAAGGGGTCGGCACAGCTCCTGCACTTACCTTTTAACAAAAAGTATCCCAATATTGGGATGTTATCAGAAAACCTTATCTTTTTCTTGCAAGAAAAACAGTGCGATCCTGGCCTAACAATGCTCATTTTCTTTGGTACGCGATAAATGACCACATTTAAAAAACTTCCTATCGCTGAACCGAGTATGAATAGAATGAGTACTAGGGGTAATTCTGGGACCATCATGCTTCTGCCTCTTCGCTGACTGCTTCCATCAACTCTTTAAAACGGAACGGCTTTCTTAGAATACGGTCTGCACCACAAGCGTCAAACATTTCATTCACCGTACTGAGATCATTTGTCGTTATCATTACTATCCTGATCTTTTTGTAACGCTGATCGTATTTTAAAAGTCTTGACAGCCTAAAACCACTCATGCTGGATAAGAGCGTCTCTGTTATTATGACATCTGGGGTTTCGTTGCAAGCGCGGACATAGCCCTCGTAGCCATCCTCAGCCGTAATGACAAGCATGTTCCTTTTCTTAAAACGTTGTGTTAGCCCTTTTAATATCATGGCATCATTTTCTATGATGAGAATGGACCGTTTATTCTTTTCTGACATTATTTTTTTTTGATGAACTCAGTATCTTGAGATCATCATTTACCTCGAATTACCCAAATCTAATAAAAAAAATGATATGTGTCACATTTTTTTACATTAGAAATTTGTTAGATTGATTCATTGTGTTACATATGTGCAATATGAAATTGGAATTTCGTGATTTGCTAAAGTCGCATTAATTTTACTCCCTATGCCATCCTTGTTCATGACACCTCCGCCACGATTTTCAAAGCAAGAGGTCTCTGCTCTTCTTCAAAGTGATTTTAATATAGAAGGGAACATTAGTGAACTTTACAGCGATAGAGATCAAGTCTTCATCATATCTCAACCAAATGAGGATTTGATATTGAAGATATCAAACCCCGCAGAAAAAAGATCCATACTGGAACTGCAAGATGCTGCAGCAGACCACATAATGAAAAACGACCCAGAGATCCGTGTCCCAAGAACAAGAGGTGAAATTATTCAATGTGAAAGAAAAGGTATCCGATTTTTCGTTCGGCTGATAAACCATGTCAGAGGTGACCTTTTTAGTGATCGAGATCCCAAAAAAAGTGATTACGAAAAAATTGGAAATTTTCTTGGTCGCTTTAGTACTGCCCTCAATGGTTTTTTTCATGATGCAGCGATCAGAAAAGATTTTGATTGGGATGCCGGAAACATATCACACGTAAGCGAACGTCTATCTTTGTTAAGTTCAAAAAGTGATATCGAGACGGTATCACATTTTTTGAATAACGCAAGTAGATTTATGGACCAATTAAAGACAGACCTCAGAACATGCGTGATCCATAATGATGGCAACGAGCATAACATTCTGGTCAACAATAATAAAAAAGCCATTGGAATCATAGATTTTGGTGACATGATACATTCTTACCAGGCACTTGAGCCAGCGGTTTGCATGGCATACATCGCCATGTCTAGCACTGATCCATTGGAATCCATCTTGGCATTTACCAGAGGCTATCATTCTTGCTTTGAACTTAATGAATCTGAGATAAGGTCCATGGTCTATCTAATGACCATTAGATTATCAATAACCGTAATAATGGCATCTTGGAGAAAAAAGTTATTCCCTGAAAATAAATATCTTACCATTTCGGAAAAGCCTGCCTGGGTCTTGTTAAGAAAATTAAAGAAAAGTGACCTAGCTTTTTGGGAAGATGCACTGGTTCACAGCATGAGGAATTAGCTTGTGCTGAGAAAACGACGTAAGAACTATCTTGGCCCCTCACTTAGCTTGTCATATGATGAACCACTCCACATCATTAAGGGGAAGGGACAATTCCTTTTTGACAAGAATGGGAAAAAATACCTGGATGCCGTAAACAACATCCAACATGTTGGACACTGCCATCCTAAGATCACTGAGGCATTCTTGAATCAAAATGAAAAATTGAACACCAACACACGCTATCTGGATGAAACCATTCTTAACTATGCAGAGGCCTTGCTTGAAAAACTACCTGCGCCTCTAAGTAAATGCTATTTTACCAATTCCGGAAGTGAATCTAATGACCTCGCTCTTCGCATGGCTAGAAATCGTGTAAAAAGCCTAGAGACAATTGTTCTTGATGGTGCATACCACGGCCATCTCACATCACTCATAGAAGTGAGCCCCTACAAGTACAACGGCCTAGGAGGCGAAGGTGCCGTAGACCATGTACATGCAGTGCCAATGCCTGATCCCTATCGGGGAAAATACCGGGGACCAGATTCAGGATCTTCTTATGCAAATGAAATAAAAACGTTGCTTGATGAATTAACATCAAAGGGAAAAAAGGTTTCATCGTTCATTGCAGAATCGGTTATGGGTTGTGGGGGACAGATTTTTCCTCCAAAGGGATTCATCAATATGGCATACGAAGAGGTACGGCGTTCCGGAGGAGTGTGCATTGCAGATGAAGTACAGATAGGTTTTGGAAGGCTGGGTGAACATTTCTGGGGATTTGAATCCCATGATGTGGTCCCAGATATTGTTACCCTTGGAAAATCAATTGGAAATGGACATCCTCTTTCTGTCTTAGTCACCACGGATGAAATGGCAGAGGATTTCAATAATGGGATGGAATATTTTAATTCATTTGGAGGCAATCCCGTATCATGCACCATCGGCATCGCAGTATTGGAAATCTTGGAAGAGGAACAGCTTCAGGAAAACGCCATGAATGTTGGATCAAAACTACTATCCATGCTTTCAGACATCAAGAGTAGATACAGTGAGATCGGTGATGTTCGAGGGAAGGGGCTCTTCATGGGTATTGAGTTCATTCAGAACAAGACAAACCTCGAACCAGACGGGAGAATCGCAAGCCTAGTTGTGAATGAGATGAAAAATAAAGGGATCTTGTTAAGTACGGACGGACCAGATCACAATGTGATCAAGATAAAACCTCCTCTAGTTTTTAATGATGAAAACGCACATTATCTAGCTGAAAATCTAGATGCCACCCTTTCCAAGGTACTAGAAATGAGAAAAAATGACATATGATGCCTAGAAGGTTATCTTTATCCATAATTTTCCTTAAATTCTTCGACCAAGTAATGGGTACCTTGTACTCATTTTCAATGGTAAAAGGAAAATGGAGTACAAATAACGATTAATTCAGAGGTCTTGACATGGTAAATCCCATGATAATTATCTTAGCTATAGGCATAGTATCAGCCATATTTGGAATACTGCTGATCTTTGCCCCTGCATTGGTCTTGAAAGCAGAGCGTCAGGCAAATCGCCTTTTCATGACGGATACGGCACTGATCAACAACAGAATACCCATTGGCATCATAATGCTCTTGGCATCAGCATTTTTAGCATACACCTATGCCTCAGATCCATTAGGAGAGGTAATATTTCTTGGCATAGCATTAACAGCGGCTGTTTTTGGTTTGCTACTATTGCTTTCTCCAGAAACCATACTGCAGGCGGAACGACGAGCGAATAAGCTCTACATGACCGATGCTTTTTTTCTCAAGCATCGAATCTTTATTGGAATTGGCCTGATACTTGCTTCGGCGTTCATGGTCTATACATATCTTACATTCTCACTTTGAGATGGATGAGGTGGGTCATTGAATCTATTTGATTCAATCGGATTGAGCGCTGATCCCTTTTCAACTTCTCCGAACGTTGACCTGTTCTATCCTGCGCTCGAACATCGTCAGTGTCTTGAAGGATTGGAGCTTGCAATAAGAATGCGTCGAGGACTCTCAGTTATTCGAGGAGGAATTGGAGTAGGTAAGACAACCATCAGTAGAAAACTGATACAAAACTTCAAGGATGAGCCAGATGATTTCGATTTTTACTTGATACTCGATCCAAAATTTGAATCTGAGATTATTCTTCTGAAGCACATCATTGAACTGTTTGGTGTTAACGACACCGCTGAATCTGTTCAAGACTGCAGGAATATCATTGAAAACTATCTTTTGAGAATAGGTGTCGAACAGGGGAAAACACTGGTACTCATTGTTGACGAAGGTCAGAATCTTCCTGGCGAGATGCTAGATGTATTTAGGACACTACTAAACTTTGAGACAGACGAGTACAAACTATTGCAGCTCATAATTTTTGGTCAGCCGGAAATGGGAAAAATAATCCATCAATACCCAAATTTTGAGGATCGGATTTCCTTTGATTTTGAGGTCGGCCCAATCTCTATTGATGACATGAAAGGAATGATTGATCACAGACTCCAGATTACAGGTGGAGAACCTGGAGACTGGTTTAAAGAAAGTGCACTGGTAAAAATCCATAAGAACACCCAGGGATATCCACGAAAGATAACACAACTATGTCACCAACTTCTTCTTGCAATGATTAGCGAAGAAAAAGATGAGATAAATGAAGAAATGGTTCAGAGAGTCATCGCTGGGAAGATTGATACGGGTGGCCTGTTAAAGCAAAAAAAGAAAAACTATAACGAGATCGCCGTAAACAAGCTATTAGATGTGCTAAGAAAAGATGAACCAGAAACAACATCAGAATCAATTGAGCAAGATGATGAATTGGTAGATGATGATGACTGGATAGGCGGATCTGAGGAGGCACCAACCCCTTCTCTAGATTTGAAACCAAGTATTGAGGAAAAGAGCACTCCTTCAAAAGACATTCAATTATCTGAAAACACCTCCATTACTAACGAGAGCAAGAAGCCTGAAACCCCCAAACCAATTATCCAAGAAGATTTTCCCAACTCTGTAGACCAATCACAAAAGATGGATCAAAAGGATTTTTTACCGACTCAGGGCAATTATCCCTCTCATATCAAAGCATCTATTCTTAGCAATATTCCCCTTGACCAAACCTACACTGGGATACATGTTGACCAGGGGAAACTAACTGCAACTGTCATTAATGATGCTAATGGAAAGAAGACACTATTGACACTGCAGATTCACCACTCAGAAATGAGGGACCTTGACCCTAACGAATCGCCAGACATTTTCATGGACAGCTGCAAGAGTCTACTTGATGAACTAGATAGCAGAGCATCGCTAATGGAAGACACACACAAAGGTTCCGTTCAGAGCGTGAAAAATCGTGACACCATTGCTCTCACTGTAGATGATAAAAGAATGCAGCTAAGGCTCGTTGATGTTCCTAAAGAAAATCAAAAGGATAAGAAACAGATTATTGAATGGTCCATCAAAAAAGAACTTCCGTTCCCCATTGAAGACTCCACCATGCATTTCAAGGCAGGAAAAAATGATAAATTTCGAGTGGGAATCGGAGAAGAAAGCATTTTAGAGTCCATTAAAAACGTTACTAGTGATTTGGAATTAGGAGTAAGGGCCTGGTATCCAGTGGCACAATCCATACATAACGCTTACATATGGAATTATCCTGAGTATGTTAAATCAGACGCTCTCATCATTCACATTGGAGAGAAAAATAGCCTGATTCTTGGATATTCAAGACATGAATTATTGATCATCAAACCCTTGTTCATAGGTCTGCAGAGTCTTCATGATACCCTTAGAGATAATGGTTTGCCTTTGGATGATTGGTCTAAAAGGACAGAGTTCCAAGTTCCTGAGACCTTCTTACGTTCAATGGGGAAAAAAGTGAATCCGGGTAAGTATGATGATATGTTCAGACCAGTATTTGACAGCTGGAGACAAGAGATAGATCGAACCGTAAACGGGATACGGAAAGAATTTAAAATTTCTAACGACACTAAGATGCTGATAAGTGGATCAGCAGGAGACATTCTCCATTTCGATGATTTCATGGGAGGCATGATGGGCCTTGAGACCAGCTTCTTAAATCCCATGAGAAACTTGGCCATCTCAGAGAGCTTTGATGAAAAATGGCTTGGGTCTCATCCAACAGTCCTTACAGCATCCATTGGGTCCTCATTGCATTTGAATGGTTCAGTGAACATATCACCAAAAGAACTAAAACAAGATGAGGTACTAAGGTGGGCAAATAGGATTGGCATCTTCACTGCTGCTGCTTCACTAGTATTTTTTGTTGCAACTTCAGTCACTACTAAATTAAGCATCAACTCAATGAATGGTGAAATCGTTCCCATGATGCAAGACCAAGAAGAATTAAACTACGTAGAAGGATTACATCTATCATTAAAAGAGAACAAGAGCAATGTCGAAGATCAAATGAACATCCTCAGCTACGACACAGAGTACTTCAATCATGTTCTTGCTGTGAATAGATTTCTAAGTTTTTACACACCAAAAGAAATAAAGATAGATGAATTAGCCTTTCAAGAAGGTTGGGAACGTGAAGCATACCAAAAGATAGGAAGAGATCTTGTCAAGGTAGTAAAGAAAGAAGATGAACATCTGCGGATTGTAAAGATAGCTGGTAATGTTCACTCAAACTCCATACTACTTGATGATCATTTTAATAGTTTCATCGGCTCGCTTGAGGAATCATCACTATTTCAAAATGTTGAGATAGTGAGTCAAGCATCAAAGGCAGGCCTAGGTAAAGACAATCTGCAATTCATACTGAAGTGCATCATATGATAGTGACACTCTTCAAGAACCAGAAGTATTTATTTGCTATTATCTTTGGAGGCTTATTGATCATTTCGATTGGTTGGTATTTTCTGATACAGAAAGATCTATCCATTGAAAATGAAAAATATCGTAAGGAAAAAAGATCACTGTCAAAGAAGATAAACAAGTTCAAGAGCATGGAGTCTCAAATTAATCGACTAGAATCTGATTGGCACGAGATCAACGATGAATTTGAAATGGTCTTGGAAAAAATTCCTGATAAAAGACTGTATGAAGAAGTAACGGACTTTTTGTATTCAATGATTATTAACCAAGGACTTAAAATAAAGAATTTCTCACCATCCAGTGCGGCCATTGATAAAAAGGACATACGGCTTCCTGAGTCTGGTATCGATATAATGATTGAAAAATTTCCCATTGACATTTCATTAAATGGATCATTCATTGATTTTGGACAACTAATCGAGTCCATGGCAACATGCCGCTATAGACTTACAGCGTCCAATATTGAGATCAATCAAAAACAAAATTCATCCATTCAGTCCATTAAATTCATATCCTATGCTTACTTCCAAAGTCAAACAAATGAGCCAGTAGCAAAGACAAATAGAAAAACCATTAAAAAAAGGAGTACGAAAGAAGCAAGGAAAGCAGAAACAGCTGAGAACAAAAAAGACATCGCAGCCGTAGTGGATGATAAAATAAAAAAAGTTCCTGATGAAAACACGGAAGGTGTTCCTGAAATGTGGTTGGAACCAGCGACCGAACCAATCAATCAAACTAAAGAAGATAGAACCTCTTTTTCAAAAAGGGAATCAGATGGAGATACCAAAATAGTATCAAACACGGAACCAGAAGAAAAAAACCCAAATAGTAATAAGACCGTCCCTACTCCAGAAAAAAAATACCAAGAAAACATCGTAATACTAGACTCCAGGGTCTGCAAAAAGGTTAAGAACAATCAACCTCTCTATCCAGGAAGAAGGTTTCCAGCGGACATCGGTCGAATATATTGCCACTCACTGCTCAATAATAACACGGGAAAACATAATGACATCTATCACATTTGGTATATGAATGGAAACCTAAAGGCAAAGGTCAGGATACGAGTACGTAATGGAGAAGAAATACCTGCCATTTCGAATAGGAAGGTAGAGAATTCAGATAAGGGCACCTGGAAAATTGAGATTACCGATGGAAATAAAAAGATTTTAGATACTGTAATTTTTGAGGTAGTTTAGAGCATAAAACGAAATGACACCTCGACTTAGAATACTATCCATAGGACTTGCTCTGTCACTGGTCTATGCAATCTACGACTATGTCCAGCGTAATAACGCTAAGAAAGCGGCCAAGGTTGAGATCAAGAAACCGAAGAAACGCGCTCGTACTGCAGGTGTTAGTGCTGATAGAATGAAAATTAGAGAAAGAAATAGAGCATATAGAAACAATAATAATAGTTTTGTACCAGATAAAAGCAACTTCAAGCCTAGTGCAGGTCTACCAGAAATTTCAGATGCGGTGCTAAATCTTGAAGGTTGGTCTCGAAATCCTTTCATTGAGGTATATGAAGCGCCCATCGTAAAGAAAAGCGATTCAAGATATCAACAAGATGCCGTGGAGGATGAAAAGATTAAAGAGAGAACAGAAATCAGTACTTTAGATGGATTGATCATTGAGACAGCAATACGCATGGGAGAAAAGGCCTACGTCACAATCAATGGGCAGACCTTTACTGAAGGTGACCAGATCAATAATGCACTAATAGAAAAGATTGAAAATGAACAAATAACATTTAAAATTGGAACGACAAGGATCATAAAAGATGTGGGTACATAAGAGAGCATTCCTATTTCATATCCTTATCCTCTTGTCAATTTCTAACGGACAAAACTTTGTTGAGCATTCCATACTCAATAAAGATGGAGAACAGATAGATCTAAGTCAAAAAATGTCCATCAACATGAAAGACTCTGACATCAGGAATGTCCTAATGCTGATTGGGGAGTTAACAAGGTTAAACATTGTCGTAAGCCCAAGTGTCAGAGACACCATTACTGCAAATCTTGAGAATGTATCGGTTAAGGCAGCTCTTGATGTGATTCTCAAGCCTAATGGTTACAGCTACTTTACTCAAGAGAACATTGTCATAGTGAAGGACACTGACAGTGATATAATAAGAGAGCTCAAGACTGTCATTTTGAAACTAAAATACATCAGTTCTGAAGACCTAACAGGGCCATTGGAGGCTGTACTATCGGATCAGGGAAAAGTGCAAAAATTCACTCCGGTCGTAACCGCAGGTGGTAGTAACACGAGAACATCTAACGTCATCATCATATCTGATCTTGAGGAAAACATTCCTCGTGTCATTGCCATGATCGAAGAACTTGATCAGGCCATTGCTAATGTAAATATCTCCGTAAAGTTCATAGAGTCTGGAGTCGATTCTGCAAAAGGAACAGGGATAGACTGGTCAAAGAACACTCCCATATTCCTTGGTGGAAGCACTGATACCTCTGGTCTTCTACTTCCATTTAAATTAGGTAAAATGACCATAGCAACCCTGAACCCCCTACAATTTGGGCAGGCTTGGAAACTAATGCAGGCAAGGGGCGAGTCAAAGATACTTGCAAGTCCTCAGCTTACAACACTGGACAACCACTCTGCTGAGACCCAGATCACTACGACCATTTACATCGAAGGCAGCGTTAGCAACATGAGCAGGTCTAGAAATACGAGTACACAAAATACGAACGTAAATACGAACCAGGTCAATACCAATACCAACACAAGTGATATTAGACAGATCACTGAAAAAGATGTGGGCATCAATCTAAGTGTAACCCCTAGGATCAATGAAGAGAATAGGATCACCTTGTTGGTGGATGCGTCTGTTGAGGCTTTACTCTCTGCTGCTGAAGTGGCTACCGATAAACCACGATCTACACGTAGGACAGTAAGAACTCAGGTCACAGTCAATGATGGTGACACTATCATCATTGGAGGGCTCATAGCAGAAAATGCAATTGAGAATAGAAAATTCATACCTGTCCTGAGTGATCTTCCTTGGATAGGGAAATTATTTCAATCTACATCAATCGATAAAGAACAACGAGAATTATTGATCTTCATCACACCTAACGTAGTGGGATAAATACCATGCAAAAAAACATACCTTACATCACAATAGCATTTGGAATAGCATTCCTTGTCTCGGTCTTATCGTTCTTGGACATTTATGACAATTTCGAACACAACCTCTTAGACATGCGTTTCAAGAGCCGTGGGCTAATGGAAACACGGGATGACATAGCAACCGCAGACATCGACGTGCGGGCCCTACAAACAGAGGGTAAGTGGGACCCCTGGAGTAGAGAGAAACACATCCCAATGGTTGACCTTGCAGCAGAGCACGGCCTGGATGCATTCATATTTGATGTCTATTTCATTGAGGATAGTGAGAGGAAGCTTGAATATAAAGTTCTCAACAGCATTACCGACTCTACTCTTTCCATGGATGCAATGAAAAATCTTTTTCCAGACCCTGACAATGACCTTGCTGATGCATCACAAAGAGCTGGAAACATCATCTTTGCACAAAGCTTTAAACCTCAACCAAAAAAGAAAGAACCTGTAAAAAAGAGATCGGAGGTAATGGAAAGAAGATTGAAGCTGCTGGAAGAGAAAAATCTTTTTCGTACGGTCGACCGAGAAAAATATTCCATGCTTTTTGACTTTTATGACATAGAGACTGCGGTCGACACTTTGATCAAAAATTCTGCTGGTGTATATTTCTTTCAGTCAGATCCTGATCCAGATGGTCTACAAAGAAAGTATCCTTTGGTTGGGATCTATGAAAATAGAATATTTCCATCTGCATCTCTGGCAATTGCACTTAAGCACTATGGAGTATCCTTTGATGATGTAGAGATCGCGCCGGGCGAGCATATTAGCTTTGACCTTCCTGAGCCAGATGAGCATGGTCGATCTAGGATTTCCATCCCAATAAATGAAAAGGGTCAAATGCAGGTCAACTGGGCAGGTTATTGGCAGGACAAGGAAACTGGTGAGTTTGACATGACCCACTACCCCTATAATGTTCTAAAAGATTTTCAGGAAACAGAGTTTTCGAATTATATCCTATCCGAATATAAAAAACTCATGAATCTTTCATTTAATGGAGATGTTAGAGCGACAATGAAACCTGCTCTTGGCTACATTAATGCATCAAAGAGAAACATAATGAAAGCAGGAATGAGTATTAACTCCTATGCTCCAATTGAAAAATGGGTGATTAATAACCCAGATGGTGATTATGCCAGCTTCCCAGGAAAGAGGAAGCCGCCACTTAATACTTTTAATGAAATAAAGAATAATAACGTGATCGCTGATGCATTCAATGACTCAAATCGAACAGAAGATCCAATCCTGGAGGCGCTGATTGCTGATGGATCAATTGCATATGATTTGGGTATCGATGGTTACGAATTCACAACCTATGACCAACACATCAAAGACCTGAATGAAGTAATTAAAAAAGATGATGAGAATAAGAAAAAATACAGCAAGGTTCGTGGAGAGGCGAGAAATACGATGAGAAATTTTCAGATCATATCCAATCTTCATAAGAATGACATGATCAATGAACAAAGGCCATTATTTTTCATACCTAACAGTGGTGGAAAAAGAATATTCATTGGGAGCGAAGAAAAAGGGACCGTACATAATGTTGTTCCTTTTGAGTTTGTAGGAAAAAAACTATACTATGGATTAACAGCTACGGGAACCTCAGATTTAAACCCAATGCCATTTGAACCAAGATATCCCATGGTTGGATTACACGCCAACGCTCTAAATACAATACTTGATAATAAGATAATTCATGAAGTACCAAAAGAACAGATTGCGGTAATTCTATTTCTGATAGGTCTGATGCTTGCTTTTGGAGTACCAGCGCTCAGTGCGGCAATGGGGGGGCTTGCTACGGGAGTTGTGGTTGGTGCATACGCCTGGCTGTCTTTCTGGCTCTTTTCAAACCAACACATATGGCTAGACATGGTAGGGCCGCTATCTACCCTAGCTTTTGGCTATCTTGGAATCACTATTTATAACTACATCCAAGAGGAGAAAAATAAGAATTTCCTCAAAGAATCATTTGGGACCTATGTATCTCCAGAGCTCATTGACCAGATGTACGAGAGCGGTGAGGAACCTTCACTTGGTGGTGAGGAAGGATATCACACTGCGTTCTTTACGGACATTCAAAGCTTTTCAGCTTTCTCAGAAAAATTAACT
>PBFM01000053.1 GCA_002718655.1 Fidelibacterota bacterium | reverse complement strand
CATCTACATCTCATATTACAATTGGTGTTTTACCAGAGCCTAACATTACTCCTGTAGCTAATGCAGGTGAAGATCAAATTTGGTTTATGCTTCCTGATGAAGACCAATCTTATGATGAGTGGGAAGAGTTTGAAGATGAAAACCTTAATGGTGAATATGATTGTGAAGATGGTCTTAGTCCTGGTGACGAGGGTTGTGAAGTTTATACGAATGAAAGCCGTTATTGCACCACTGTGCACGGTGTTCTTTCGGATGCAGATCAACACTACATTACGCTAGAAGGTGACGAATTGACATATGAATGGAGTGATGGTGGTGATATTCATCATGATACTTGTTTGCCTGTAGGTGAGCATACATTAACATTATGTACTACAGATGCTTATGGTGCAACAGATTGTGATGATATGATGATCTCAGTTAGTGAAGAGCCAGCTCCTGCGATTCCAGGTGACTTTGCTGTAACACATAGTCTTTATTACACTGAGATGACATTCTCATCATCAGACAACCAAATTCACTATGGTGATGTGTATGATTCTGATGAAGATGGTGATATTGATGAAGATGATACAGCACGAATATTTGGTATGAATGCTGTTAGTTATAATGTATATAGAAATGGTGCTTTGATAGATAATATTGATGATAATCAAGGTTCTGAATATCGTTTAGATAACAATCTTGATCCTTCAACTACATATTGTTATTCTGTTGCAGGTATAAACAGTCACGGTGATGAAGGTGCTGCAACTGATGACGCTTGTGTTACAACTGGTGATTTACCTACTGTAACAGTTACTTCACCTAATGGTGCAGAAATTTATTCAGTTGATGATCCTTATAATGTTGAATGGACATTGACAGGCTCAGAGTATATTTCAAAAGTTGAAGTATTTTATTCTGATGAAAGACAAGGTGAATCGTCTGAAGATAGTGCTGAAGGTGCTAGTGGTCATATGGCTCAAGGTGTTGATTTTAGTTCAACAACACTAGTAGGTCACGCTGATGAGGTTTCAACAGTGTATGAAGATGCACGTATCAGAGTTGAAATTACTGATATTGGTAACTATGATGGTGATAATAAAGGTAGTTCATCTGATTCAAGTGATGATCCTTTTACAATGTCTACTCATATGTTAACAAGATCAATTTCATCTGGATGGCATATGTTTGGTACAGCTTTAGACCCTTATTTTACAACTATGGATGAGAACCTATCAGGTGACCTTGGTGATTGGGGTACAGGTTGGATTGCTTATAACCAAGATGGTGACTTTGAGAACTTAGAGTTAACTTTAGGTCAAGGTTATTTCTTGGCTGTAACAGCTGATCTTGAAAATATGGAGTCATTAACATTAAATGGTGATGTTGTTACTTCAGATGATATGTCAAGAGGTGATTTGTCTGTTGATGGTGGTTGGACGCTGATTAGTAATCCATTGGTATCAACTGTAAATAAATCTATGTTAACTGTTACTACAAATGAAGAAACATATTCTTGGGATGATGCTGTAGCATTTGGTTTTGTATCTCCAACAATATATGGTTGGGATGGTGGCTATGCTTCAAACAATAATCTTGTTAGGTTTGAAGGTAACTGGGTACATACTAGTCGAGCATTAGATATTAATGTTAGACCTCATACAGCAGGTGCTCTTTCAAGAGTGGATGAAGCAGCTGATGGATGGAAATTATCATTGCGTGCATCTGATGAAAATGGTTTAGCTTCAAGCGACCTAGTAACAGTTGGAATCTCAGAAAATGCAGATAATGATTTCACATACGGTGAAGATGAATTTGATCTTCCAGATCCAATGGTTGATTCATATGTTGATTTATTTATAAATAATATGAATTGGATTGGTAAAGAAGATGTTAATGGTAATATTGTTGAATCACCTTATTTTGCAGCTGATATTAGATCATTACCTGAGTATAATGATGCTCAAGTTTGGAATGTATCTGGTATAGCTCATAATATGTCAGGTGATATTGAACTTACTTGGAATATGGAAGAAATAGATAATAGTTATGAAATTCTACTTCAGGTTAATGGTAAAACATATGATCTAAGAGAAGAAACTTCTATTATGGTTTCTCAAAATGAACTTTCAAATATGAATGTATTGATTGGTTCTGGTTCAATGGGTGCTGAAGTTGTTGACATCCCTGAATCATTCTCATTAAGTTCAGCTTATCCAAATCCATTTAACCCTTCAACAAATATGACTTTAGCTTTAGATGCTGATGGTCAAGTATCAATGATGGTTTATAACCTTGTTGGTCAAGCTGTTGATGTTCTTGTTGATGGTTATATGAATGCTGGATATCATCAAGTTGTTTGGAATGCTTCAAACGTTCCAAGTGGTGTATATATTGTTAAAGTAACTACTGGAACAAATACATCTATTCAAAAGGTGATGTTAATGAAATAATATTATTCAAATATGAATATAATAAAAAAGCCTCAATATTTTATTGAGGCTTTTTTATTTGTATTAATAAAAAAAAAACTTGTCTATTTTAGAAAAAAATCGTAATTATTAATCCCCTAAAGAAGGGGAAATGCGGGTTTAATTAACAAACTTGACTAATTTTGGCCGACTTTAGTCAGTGACTTGTTATGCAGAAGCTTTTTTATATAAAAAGAGTGGCTGTAAGCAAAAAAATTGATCTGCATCATTCTTTTTAATTTTCTTTAGGTGTATTATTAATATGAAATTATATTGATTATTGGGATGATATAATTTTATATAAAAAAGAGAAATCATAAGTAAGATTAATTACAGGAGTAGTAATGAAAAAGTTTTTATTAATAGTGACAGTCTTTTTGTCACATATGTATGCTGTTCAATATTGTCATGAGCAATCTGAGTGGTGTTTTGATCAAACAACATTTCAATCATTTTATATGTTTATTGATCCAGCTATTACATATGATTATGGTTTAGATGCTAGTACATTAGATGATGGTGATGTCTTAGGTGCCTTTAATGTAGTTGAAGATTGTGTTGATGATTTAAGTACTGTAAATAATGAATGCCATGTATGTGTAGGCTTTATAGTCTATGGCGATAATAATCAACCAGATGGCACTGGAATACTAACATTGGCATTGATGGGTGATGATGGTGATTATCCTAATTATTTATCTACAGACGAAACTCCTGATTTAATTAAAATTTATGATGTTACAACTGAACTTGAAATGTATGCTTGTAGAGATAATCCTGATGCAGATGATGAATGTGATGGAGATAATCTTGGCGACAGTTGTGGTGATGATGGGATTTGTGTTGATGAAAGTGGTGGTGAAATCTGTACAACATTAAGTGGGGAAAATTTACCAGGTTTCCAAAACAATGTTTTTTTTAATTTGCACGGTTTATATGGATTCCCTACAGCTCTTATTACTGCTAATGATCAGGATTGTGATACCTGTATTTACTCAGAAGATAATGATGATACAAATTATGTAGATGATCCTTGTGATTGTCAAGGGGCTAGTCAGTATTGTGATTGCAATGGTAATCCATTAGATGGTTACTGTGATTGTGTAGGTAGTGTTGAGGATGATTGTGGGGTATGTGATAATAATCCTGACAATGATTGTATTGCAGATTGTAATGGTGAATTAGGTGGTGATGCTTATGAAGACGATTGTGGAGTTTGTATGGATCCACAATGTGTATCAGATATTAATGAAGATGGTGATCCTGAGGCTGCTTGTGTGTCTATTGATGTGATTGATCCATGTGGAGCAGGTGAATGCCCAACAAATAATCAATGGAATAGTGTATTAGATTGTAATGGTGATTGTTTTGGTACTGCTGCTCCGGATGGGGAATGTGGTGATTTATGTGTAGAAGGTAATACAGGCTTAGATCAAGGTTGTTGTTTTGTTTGTAATGATGTCTATTCAATAAATTATTTTGAAAATGATGAGGATCAAGGTTATTGCGATGATGAATTTATTTATGAAGATTTAAATAATAATGGTCAATTTGATTTGGGAGAAGAATACGTTGATCCATCACTTTGTACTCCAGTAGCTGTACAAGGATTAACAGCTCAATCTTCTGGGACGAATGATCAAGGATATGTCATAGGTGGTCAAATTGAATTGAATTGGTCAGTTGTAGATGGTGATATTGCTGAATATGAAATTGAAAGAGTGGATGAAGCGGGTGATTTAACTATTTTGACGGCTAGTAATTCTGATGGATTTTATATTGATTATGGTCTTGATCCATTTGCATCTTATGATTATCGAATTCGAGCTGTTCATAATGGAGGACAAGTATCAGATTGGTCTAATTCTGTGACTCAAATGACTTTAGATATTCCAGTTCCAACTATTATAGCAGTTACTGAAAGAGAAGAAAAATTAATAGTTAGTTTATCTATGCCGGGGAATATTCAGCAATATAATGGAAGCTATTATACTTATAATTTAAATAGAACGTGTGATGGGTGTGATTTAGAGGTATTTGAGGGTATTACGGGTTTATCTTTTACTGATTATAATGTAGAACCTGGAATAGAATATTGTTATACTGCTATAGCTGTTTATAGTAATGAGTTTTTATCGCAGGAATCAAGCCCTGAAGATGATGGCTCTGACTGTGGTGTCCCAGATGCTCCTTCTGGTTGGATGATTACTGTTGAGGCGACGGTTTTAGGTTTAGGTGTTTTTGAAGAAACTGATTATGAGAATTATTTTGGAATGCATCCTGAAGCTTCTGATGGATTTGATGCTGATGGTGTAGATTTCCCAGAACCGCCACCTAATCCAGGTAATTTTATACAATTTTATTTCCCTCATGATGATTGTGAAGGAGATTCTCATGAACATGATCAGTGGCAGTCACCATATTCAGATTTTACTCAAGATATAAGAGAGCTTAGAGAATTATCAGATAATCTTGAAACGTGGAAAGCAGATATATTATCTAATATGGATGGTCCTGTGACTCTAAAATTTATTTTTGATGATTATGGTCAATCATTTGGTGATGATGATCCACCAATTGATTTTCCTATATATGTATTAAGAGATGGAATATATGAATTGGTTGAAATGCCAAGATGTTTAGGAGAAGGAGATTTAGAGGAAAGTTGCTTAGAAAATATGGATGAAGAATCTTGTATTGGTGCTTGTACTTGGTTGGAAGATCAATGTGCAGATATAGAGATATTTGATCCTAATCCAAGTATTGATGGAGATGAGCAAATTGCCGATATAGAAATAATTAGTGGTATAAATAATAAATTAGAATGTGAAAATAGCTTAGAAGATTATACTTGGTTTGGAAATAATGTTATAGAATATAATTCAAATGCATATGAGTATGAGTATATTGAAATTATAGCAGGGAATATCCCCCCTCAACAGCCAACTGGATTAAATGCTATTGCATATAATCACGAAGATGATGATCCAGCGTCAGCTTGGATTACATTAAGTTGGGATGAAACTGAAGAATGTTGCCAAACACTGGAGTCACGCTATCCAGCAACTCATTATTATATATATAGAGTTTTAACGGTAGATGATTGTGATCCAAATTTAGAGGATTGTGATGAATGGGTTCCACAGCTCATAGATAATTGTAATATAGTATCAGATGGTGAGCTTTTGCCAAATGGCCCCTTGATTAATACAAATAGCGGTGAAGTAGATGATTTTGATAATCCAATTGTAATTGATACTGATTATTGTGAAGACTTTAGGTATTTATATAAAGGAATTGTTCCGGCTGATCAATTTGTGTATGTTGATTCAACATTAGATTTGCGTGCTATTGCATTCTTAGATAAATTAATTAGTATGCCTGAAGAAATTGTAGATGATCCAATGACGCAGCTAAATGAAGTATCTCAATGGAGGGTAGATAATGCACGATATATTTTTGAGACTGAATTTCGTTATGTAATAACAGCTGTAAATGAAGATTTTTCTAATTCGGACAATGCTAACCTTAGTTCAGGCGTTCAGGGTACTGAAAGTAATTTTTCAATTGAGGCCTCAGCTTTAACTCGTACGAATTTAAATCCTATTACGATGGCTGGGAATGATCAGTATTTGACTGTTAAACATGATGGTTTCCATATGTCTATGGAAGCTTTTGAAGATACTGGAATAGATGGGCAGCCAAATACAAACGATTTTTTAGATTATGGTAGTGATGGTATACGTGATGAGAATGAGCCAGGGTTTGATCCGATTAATAACCCTGATCCTAATGGAGATAATTATAATATTGATATAGATGATCCAAACTATAATCCTGATGGAACAGAGGGCAATGAAGTGTTTGATGAAGGTGAGCCAGGCGAAGGGGATGGTAAATTTACATTTTTAGATTATGGGAGTGATAGAACTCCGAGTAAGGATGAGGATGGATATGATCCTGGGACTTGTATTGATGGTGTTTCGGATACTCAGGGTTTATGTGAGCAGCTAAATGGATATGGTGCGTGGTCAGAGAATCTAGATCCAAATGGTGATGATTGGGATCCAGATACAAATCCTAATGGTACAGAGGGAAATTTTGTTCACGATTTACAGGAATACTCAGAGCAGTTTGATGATGTCGGATGTCCAGGCTGTAGTGAGCCGTTAGAAGATTTAAATAATAATGGAACTTGGGATCAGGGTGAAGAATTTATAGATTGTCAATATAATATTTGTGCTGGAGACCCTGGATGGGATCCTGATAATATGGGTAATGGCGTATGGGATAGCGCTATAGATAATGGAGTTTGGGATGGTAATAGAGATTATATTACAGTTTTTCTAGATGGCTCGCAATCTTCAGATCCTGAATACGGATCTGGTGAGAATGCTCTTGATTTTGTATGGCAACAAATATCTGGTCCTAATGTGTTTTTGAATACTTTGGTAGATCCTGAAGATTGGTTGGATTGTAATGAACTGCAAACTCTTTGTGACGGTGATATAGGTTGGAATGCCTCTATGGGTAATGGTCAATGGGATGAAGGTGAAGTTATTATTGAAAATGTAGATGGCTTAGAAGGTGACTACTATTATGGTGGTAAGGTTGAACCTATTTTTAATGCGGTTGTTCCATATGGTACAGCTCCAGAGGTGTATGAATTCACTTTAATTGCTGAAGATACGTATTTTAAAGAATGGCCACCTGAGCCTTATAGTCATCAATTTCCTGAAAATGTAGCTATAACAGTATTCCCTGAAAGGAATGAAGCTCCAACTGCTATCATAGAGGCATTTATACCAGGTGATAATGATTTAGATGATTCAGAGCCTGATGCTGAAACAATTTTATGTGATCCAGGTACTTATAATAGTTCAGATGATAGTTGGGATTATAATGGATGGGAATGTGATTATTCAGTTTATGAATATGATGAGGATTTTGAAGTATTTTTTGATTACTCTGATGAAGAAAATATTTTAGGACCAACTTGGCGTATTCCTCACGATGGTGATCCCTATACAAATTTAGCTGTAGTAGGTATAATTGGAGAAGATTCTCAAGATAATAAAGTTCCTAATGATAATGGGGAGGTTTTACAAGAAGATTTTGATGAAATATTTTTTAATTGGTTTACTGATAGTCCCCCAGAGCCATTTAATGATTTGGGGAATCCTCCTAATGGTCAGTATGATTCTGATGAAACGTTTTTTGATTTAAATAATAATGGTGTATGGGATGATGGCGATCCTTATTCTGGTAAGAATATAGTGATTAACCGTTCTGCAAGACAGCATACGATTAATTTGACAGTAAGTGATATATATGAGTCAGAAGATCAAGTAGATATAGATATAAAAGTTTTGCCTGAAAGAAATCAAAAGCCCTACGCCAATGCAGGTAGTAATCAAACTTGGTATTTAGATGAATTTGCAATAACTCACGATATAAGGTTGCCATTTACAAACTTAGTTTTTGATCCAACTAATGGTGAGTGGATACCAAGTACTGACAATGAATTTAGACAAGTAAATTTATCATACGATCCAGATACTTTAGGATTGTTTGATTGTGGCTTAGATGGCGCTTGTGATGAAGATGAAGAAGGTTTTATGTTTTATGGTCCAGATGGTGATTACGATTCTGGTGATGAAGTTTTCGATCCATCACAAGATGGATGTACTAACCCAGATTATTATGATTTTTTAGATTCAGATTGTGCCTTGTCGGGGACTGAAGGAAATGGTATTTGGGATGGTCCAGGGGAGCATATTGATTATGATAAAGATGGTTCATATACGGAAGATTTAGGTGATGGGTTAGGTGAAAAATATATAAGAGATGAATTGATATATAATTGGTATTTATCTGATGATGAAGAAATCTATGCTGAAGGTGATACTGTTACAGTTCAGCTTGAACCGGGAGAATATACGTTTTATTTAGAGGTATGCGACCCTTACAATGAATATGAGCACCAAGATTTTGATCCGTTTACAAACCAATGGTTGCCTTCTACTTATGATGGCTGCTCTGTAGATTCAGTTAATGTTTCAATTTTGGATGAAGAACCTCCTGGTAAGCCTGAATGGATTTCATATCCTAATGAACCATTGACTAGATCTCTATATTATATGGACCTTGATTGGAAATATAATACTGACACAGAATGCGCAGATAGATCAGATTTTATTGAAGAGTGTAAGCCTGGTTTTGTTGATAGTTATAAGATTTTTAGGGATGGACAATTAATAAATACCTTTAACGCTTGGGTTGATGGGAATGATGATGGGGTTTTTAGATTAGATGAAATCAACAATTCAAATGATGATTATTTATCAAATCAAGATTTATTTATAGACTGTCAGTATGTATGCGAAGGTACGACTGATTTATGTAATAGCAACACTGATTGTAATACTGGTTCTGAATGTATAATTGAAAATAGTTGTTCTAAAATATGTGACCCAAATGATGACTGTTTTGATCTTAGCAATTATGAAGATAATCCATTTTGGTCAAGTAGTATGGGTAATGGTTGGTATGATCCTCCTCAGGCATTAATTGATGATGTGAATTGTAGTGGTACATTTGAGGATGCTGAAGAATTTGAAGATGATAATAATAATAATAAATGGGACCCTGCTGAAGAATTTTTAGATTGTAATTTTGAATTTACTGTATGTGAAGGAGATAATGGTTGGGAATCTGAGCCTGATAGTGTAAAAAATGGAGTGTATGATTTTGGAGAACCATTTAATGATACTAATGGTAATGATACATATGATTATGCTGAGGTTTTTTATGATTCATATAGGCCATCTTGCGATCCTCTTGATGATGATGAACCTTTGTTAGATGAAGTCACAAATGAGTTAATATTAAGTATGAATGGTGAATATGATTTTGCAGAAACCTATGAGGATTGGAATGATAATGGGAGATGGGATTCAGGTGATATATTTGTTAGTGGTGAGCTTTATCCATGGTTATCAGATAATATCATTGATGAATGGGATCCAGGTAGAGATGGCTATTCAGGTGATTATATAAGATCCTATCCATATTTTAGAGATGATGGTGAGAATTCTGAAGGTTTGATGCCTAATACTGAATATTGTTATTTTATTGTTGCTGTAAATAGTTCTGGGATCTCTAGTTATCCATCTGATACTGAATGTTCATATACGGCACTTTTGCCAACAGTTAATATTGCGACTCCAAATGGTGCTGAGATTTATACAAAAGGAACGCCTTTTGATGTTAATTGGGATATAACAGATGGGATGTATTCGTATGATAATTTTGGAACAATAGAGCAAAGACAATGTGCGGATTGCTCTTATATTGAAAATATTAAAATTGAATATAGAATTGGAAGTGGTGACTATCCTTTACCTCCAGATGATAATACAATTTGGTATACTAATGATTATAAATCTTTAGTTACTCCAAATACGGCTAAGGTAAGTATATATGATTTAGAGGATATAGAACCAAATAATGTCGAGCTTAGAATTACTATTACTGATGTTGGTGGATACAGTTATGGCAATCCATTTGAAAATTTACCAGATTATCAGTTTTATAGTGATGTGAGTGATAATAAGTTTACGCTATCAACAACTCGACTGAGCTATAATTTTCCTCCAGAATGGAGCCTGTTTGGAAGTCCTTTAGATTTGAGTGATTCTGTCAATGTATATCAAAATGGTGTTATAGTTGGTAATGGTATGATTGACAATTTGGGGACTGAGCAAAATCTTGGTGATTTTGGTACCTCTTGGTATGTATATAATGAAAATGGTGAGTTTCCATCTGATGAAGATGATGAATTTCCATTTGAACATGGTAGAGGATATATTTTAACTCTTAATGAAGCGAGTGCTGTAACATTGAATGGAGGCGTTGTTAATTATCCAGATCCAGATGCATTTCAAAACAATGCTTCATTGCAATTGCAAGATGGATGGAATTTGATTTCAAATATGCTTGTATCTGAAATTAATAAACAAAATTTAGTAATTAAGACTTTTGGTCAAACCTATTCTTGGGATGATGCAGTGAATTTTGGATTTGTACAAAGTGAATTACATGGATGGGATAATAGTGCTAAGACTTATTATAGTATAGATAAAATTAAACCTTGGGAAGGTTATTGGATCCATGCTTCACGAGATTTAGAAATAAAATTCAGGCCTCACGTTCCTGATTCAATGCTTCAAAGAGATAGTAGAGGAGATATTTGGGCTTTAAATATTTTTACTAGGGCCCTAACGAATGGCACTGCGAATGATTATGTATCTATTGGTTTTTCAGATTCAGCCAGTGTAGGCTTTAGGTATGGTGAAGATGAGTATGATACTCCAATACCTCTAGGAGATAAATATGTTGATTTGTTCTTCAATAGATCTGATTGGGTTGGGAGTCCGCCAGATATAAATGGAAATGAAGTTACAGAGACTGAATTTTATAGAGATATTCGTCCAAACTCCTTGCTTGATAATGATGAACCTAGCTATTGGCATATTTCTTCATACACTTATGCAGATGAAGGCATTGATGGCGTCGAGCCATGGAATGATGAAGATGAGGTGGAATTAAGATGGAGTAGTTTTGATGCAATCATAGGATTGCCAGAGAATAATATTTTCTTGCATATTGATGATGATTATTATGATATGAAAATTGAAGAATCAGTTATAGTTTCTAATATAACAGAAAGAGAAATTACAGTTCAGATTGGTGGAAGCTCTCCACTTGCTTATGATTCAGTTGGCCTACCAACTCATTTTAGTGTAAGTGCTGCTTATCCCAATCCATTCAATCCAATTGCTAACTTGGATTATGCAATCCCGCAATCTAATAATGTTAAAATAACAGTTTTTAATATTAATGGACAATTGATTGAGACGCTTGTTGATGAGTATAAATCTGCAGGCTATTATCAAGTATCTTGGGAAGCATTTAATATTTCAAGTGGTATATATTTTATTAAAGTAGAGTCTGGACAGAATGTTTCAACGCAGAAACTTATGTTAATGAAATAAAATTGGAGAGATTCACAATCTGATTATAAACCCCCCATAATTGGGGGGTTTTTATTTTTAGTAAAAAATATCTTGAAAAGAAGAATTAAGTAACAGTATTTTTTTAACTAGCTTATTTAACATATTTGGTAGTTTAATATGTTAAATAATCAAGGCGGAAACAAGTATAGTACAAAAAATAAAATCAATTGGAACCCTTTTTATTATATGAAAAATAAAATAATTGCCTTAGTTTTAACTTTTTTAGCGTTTAATTGTGAAGAGCCTATTTACGCTTCTATAGATATATCAGATCCTACACCAACTAACTTAGAAAACACATTAAATGATAATTTGTCTGATGTGGGGACGTACGATGAGTATTTTTATGATTTTCAAAGCAATGTAGATGCTCAGTTTCATAAGTATACATCATTCCATTTATCAGGCGGTGTATTTAATCCTGAAGAAGACACTTTGAACTTTAAAACTTTTCCAGATTTCTTTGTTTCTATTGATCCTCTTAGTGATTTTGATGCTTTGACAGAAACTATCTTTGACACGACATATCAATCAGTCAGTCAAAAAGATTTAACATTTGAGATAAATGATCCAGTTAGTAGAATAGATTCATTGGTATGGGAACAGGTTAGTGGAGATGAGTTTAGATATGTTGTTTATTCAACGAGGCTAGAAAATTTAACAGAGCCTCACGATATTAGTGTTAATGATACATTTATAAATAATTTTCATCAATCAATAATAGATGATATACAGTCAGATTATATATTGATTGATACATTGGAATGGGATACGACGTTAACATATAATTATTTTGAAAATTCTAATGTGTTAGAGGTTCCAAATGGCACTTCATCTATTGCTGATTTGGCTGAAAATACCTCTATATCATATCAGTTTATAGTGGATACGATGGTTGTAGTTTCATCAGATAGTTTGGTGTATAAGGATGTGGATGGAACTATTGGGGACAAGATGGATAGCTTGCTTGTTTCTTATATAGATGAAGCATATGAAGATTTGAATGGAAATGGTAATTTCGATCCTACTGCAGAGCCTTATATAGATACTAATGGAAATGGTCAATATGATTTAGCTGAGACTTTCACTGATGGGGATGGCGATGGATTATGGGATGATGCGGAAGAATTTACTGATGACAATGGTAATGGTGTGTGGGATGAGTATTCTGAGTATAATGAAACTTTAGATCAGTTTTTTGGAAATAATAATGGAATTTGTGATGATCCTGTTGGAACTAGTTGGACTGATATTAATGGCAATGGTATTTGTGATATAACTGAAGAATATGTTGATGAAAATGGTAATGGTGAATATGATAGCGCTGAAGCTTTGGTTGATATTGACGGTGATGGTGTTTGGGATGATGCTGAGCCTTATACGGATACAAATGGTAATGGTAGCTATGATTTTGCAGAGCCTTATACAGATACTAATGGCAATGGTGAGTATGATACATTTGTAGAAACCCAATTAACACATATATATCCTGGAGATGCTTTGATTAATTTGGCAGGTGAAAGTTTTCCGCTCCTTGATTATATATTTGATTATTCTTATTATAAAACTTTAAACTATTTAAATATTAATTCTGTTAATGAGGTTGTCAATAATCATATCATTATTCAGGATGATACAGATGTAACTCAATATAAATTAGCAAAGACACAAACGGATGTATTGGATCCTGCTACTTCATTGATAGAGCACGAATATAATTATCATTTGTTAAATATCGATGATGATGGTATAAAGAAATTTATTTATCCAAGTTATTTTAATTATTATGGTGAGTGGGGCATAGAAGATGGTGAAGATGAATTATATGATTTCTTTGGGCCAGAAGGTCATTTTGGCTTTTGGTTTGAAGAAAATGGCGTTGATGAAATTTTGTTTTATTTACAGGGTGGACAGAATTTTAGAGATGGTGAGGTAGTTCAAACATTTGAAATTGACACAACTGATCATGCAATATATTATATAACAAAGGATTATCAAGTAGAAAGAGATACAGTTTCTGTTCCATATAAAAATAATTTATGGGATTCAGGGGTTTGTATGACTATCGGTGGGAATCAAGATGGACTAGCGAATAGTAGCTCAGAGTCTGATTGTATTAGTGATGGAAATCTTTGGCATCCAGAAGAAGAGTATGAAGATATTGACGGAAGTGGTTCATATACTGATGGTGAAGATTTTATAGATGGTCACACCTTTATTTTTAAGGATGAATGTTTTAAGATTACAAGAGTCTTATCTATGGAAATGAAGGGGACAGGCGTTGTATACAATGAAAGGAATATAACCTGGTTGGCAAAAGATTTATATGTTGTTAAGGATGAAGTGTCATATTCCTGGGGAGATCAAGAATGGAATCCATATTCAAAAATTTTATTGTCAGATTTTAGAAATAATGGAGAGTCTTCTTTGGCTAGAAATGGCCTTCTTAATAATCTACTAGGAGATGTAAAAAGAATTAATATTAATGATTTAGATAAGCATCCTGAGACTGATTTTAAATCATATAATAAGGTTAGATCTGTAGGAATTCAAAAAATAGGAACATCGTATTAATGAAAAATTCATTGTATATATTTATAATTATTTCAGGGTTCGTTTTTGCAGGTACGGATGGTACTGTTAGAGGGCGAGTAGTAGATGAGACGGGTGAGCCTATGGCAAGTGCGCAGGTATTTGTAAAAGAGCTTGGCAAGGGTACGATGGCAGATCTTGAAGGAAATTATATTTTATTAAATATTCCTGTGGGTAAGTACGATGTTCATTGTATGGTTATAGGCTATAAAGAATCCATTATGAAGGATGTAGAAATAATTATGGATCAAACTGTATGGCTTAATTTTAGTATGGAAATAAGCGCTGTTCAGGGTGATGCTGTGACTGTTACAAGTGAGAGGCAGATGGTAGAAAAAGATGTTACAGCTAAAAAAATCACGATGTCATCTGATGCTATTCAATCATTGCCCATTAGAAGTGCTTCTGATTTATATAGTTTGCAGTCTGGTGTAGTAAGGGTCCAGAGTAAGGCGCAAGGAATTCCTGGCCATGAAGAGAGAGGGCTGGAGGAAATTCATGTTCGTGGTGGACGTGCGGGTGAGATTGCATATATGATTGATGGTATGTACATTAGAAATCCTATTTATGGTGGTATCGGATCCGGCACTCGGTTAAATCTATTTGCAATTGCTGAATGGGATTGGCAACCAGGTGGATTCAGTGCGGAATATGGTGATGCTATGTCAGCATTATCAAATTATCATACTTCAACAGGTAAAAGTGATTTTGTTTTTAAAACTAAATTTGAAACAAGTGCGATTGGTGGAGCTTTGGGTAGTAAATATGATGAGCTAAGAAATTATAATGATTCAAATATTGGTTTTGGAGGACCGCTTCCTCTTTTGCCTAATTTGACTTTTTGGGTTTCAGCGCAAAATACAGAGATGGCTTACAGGGTATTGGAATTTGATGATAAAGTATATGCGCCAGACAGTGATGACTGGGATCCATTAAACAATCTTAATCATCAGGTAGAGCCTTGGGATGATGTATCAGGTTTTAGAGGCTTTGGTTTTGATAATACGAATGATATTTTTACTAAATTCACATATAAGCCAACTAGCTCTATTAGAACAAATTTATCTTATTGGAAGGTAGCAAATCATCGAAAAATTTTCAGCCCTACATTTATGTATTGGGATAATGGACAGAATGAACTTTTTAGAGATACATATAGATGGGCATTTGAGTTTAATCATTCATTAAATGATAGAACATTCTATACAGTTAGGTTATCAAAATTTAATCAGGGTCAATTTCAGGGTGTCCGTTGGGAAGATAATGATGAAGATGGTTATCCTGATTGGTTTGAATGGAGGTATCCCGCAGGATCAGAGGCTGGATATGTTTTTGAGGAGGCTCAATACTCTAATCCAAATGATCCTAACATAGTGCCTTATCAATATATTAATGGAAGAGTAGAGTATACTAATAAAGATGCAAAAAGTGGTTGGTATTATGGGGCTGAGCCAGGTGATTATAGTTGGGAAGGTACAGAAGAATTTATAGATGAAAATAACAATGATTTATATGATATGGGAGAGCCTTTTTTAGATGCTAATTCAAATGGATTTTGGGATGCACCTGTTTTAACAGAAAAGGCTGTTAAAAGAGATGGCTCATATTGGCTGACTCCAGATATGTATGAGAATTATGAAAATTATACTGGATGGGGAAGACATTGGATGGAATTTGGCCAGGATCCGTATGATTTTTACAATACTAATGGATCTTTTGATTATCAATCAGCTTTTCAACAGCAATTGTTTAATTCAGATAGTTTATATTTTCTTGGTTGGGATGAAGGTAGAGCGTTCGGTGGCAGTGATACCTATTTTGCAAATTCTAATGCTGACACTAGAGAGATACGTTTTGATGCTACGTCTCAAATGACAACGAAATGGAAATTAAGATTAGGGATAGATTACAAGACACATTTATTGAATTATTATGAGGTTCAAAATCCGTGGTCAGAGAATGCATTCATTCAGCAATTTGCTGAGGCTTTTACAGATTATAATGGTGATGGTGAATGGTCGTCGAGTTTAAGTGAGCCTTTTGATGATATTGGAAATGAAATATATGATGAGGGAATAGAAGAATTTTTAGATAGAAATAAAAATGGTGTATGGGATGAGGGTGAGCAATTTTTAGATATAGGTAATGGAGTGTTTGATGAAGGTGAGGAAAATTTTGATGATTGGAATGGTGATGGCATCTATACGCAAGCGTTAAGTGAGCCTTTTGATGATGCAAATAATAATGGAAGTTGGGATCTTGGTAGGGAGCCAATTGATTTGTCAGGTTATATTCAAAATACATTTGAAGTTCCTTGGATGGTAATTAATGCAGGTATGAGATTTGATTATACAAATTTTAAGACACGTCTATGGTCAGACCCTTATGGTGAAGCATCACCATATTTACCATATTATTATAATGATTCGAATGAGAATGGTGAATGGGATACTTATGAAACAGATGGAAATGGCCAGCACGATGATGGTGAGTATTACCAAGATTTTAATTTTAATGGGATTTATGATTATGGAGAGCCATTTACTGATTCAACAGAGCCAATAGGAACAGATGCTGGAGTTTCAAATGCAACGGTATTATTTACTGATACAGAGTACCTGTTTAGATTGAGTCCTCGAATTGGATTTAGTCACGTAATTACTGATCAGGCTACATTTACATTTAATTATGGAGTGTATTATCAGAATCCAGTTTTTATGAATATATATGTAAATACTAATAATTTGGGTGATCCATTCAATTTATTTCAAACTGATAATGCTCTTGTAGGGAATCCAAGTATGACTCCAGCAAGGACAGAATCATACGAGTATGCTCTTAATATACAGTTAAATAGAAATATAGCATTTAATTTAGGAGCCTGGGTTAAGAATATGGACCAGTTGACATCAATGCAAAAATATAGATCTGGAACTCAAGATTATTGGGTGATGAAGAACTATGATTTTGGAAGAGCTCAAGGTATCGATTTTATGCTGCAAACAAGAGGGTTGCCTGTTAATTTAAATATGCAGTATACTTGGTCTGAGGCTAAGTCAAATGAAGAGCACGATTGGTCTAGATTGGGTGTTGCTGTAACTGATGCCCCTGCTGAAGAATATTTAATGTCTTATGATAGGACTCATGATTTAAGTCTAACATTATCTACTTTTATGCCAGGTGGAATAATTGTTTCAATGACAAGTCAGTATCAAACAGGTGCTCCGTATACTCCGCTTGAGCAGGCTGCGCCTGGATCAAATATTATTCAAGAGAGTGAATTTAAAAATTCAGTAAGAATGCCTGATTGGTATCAGACAAATATGTCGTTTTCAAAGTATATGAAATTTGGTAATTCTAAGGTTTCGCTGGGCGTTTCAATATACAATCTTTTTGATAGAAGAAATGCAATTGATATATTTAGGCTTACAGGTTCTCCAAGAGAGGCTGGTGATTATTATGACCAATTTGTAGGCTTGCCTAATACTGGTCTGAACAAGGTGTTTTCTCAATCATATTATGATACTCCATGGAATGAGTCTAGTGCAAGAGAGATAAATGCATTTATTAGAGTTGATTTTAATTAGGAAGATATAGATGAACATTAGAAATATATTAATACTTGGTTTTTTTGTAGTGCTTTATGCAGGTGTTCCTAATCCTGACAATGCAGATTTAGAGTATAATTATGCACCGTCTGTTTCTAGGGATGATAATCCATTGCCAACAAATCCGCTTTTAGATAGGGCTAAAGGTTTTCTTTTACAAGGTAAATTGAAATCTGCAATTTCGAACTATGGAAGTGTTGTTGATGGTTTTTCTCATCATCCAGGAGGGTTGTGGGGTGAGTATTCATATTTTCCAAGCATATCATTTATGTACAGTATTCCTGGTCATAAATATTCTCATATGTTTGAATGGGAATTGGTAGATGATGCCAATGGATATCCTGTATGGAAATCAATTGATGCTGGTTCTGATTGGCTGAGAGATGGAGATTCAGTTTTTGTAGATTTTGTTTTTAATGTTATAGATGATAAGGGAGATCTAGGTACGCGTTTTGGTAGCTATGCTGATTTTGATAATTTTAATCAATGGTCTTTGGAAGAGGATGAAAGTGGTAACTTATCTATATATATTACTACAATAAATGAACAGACTAATCCTAATTTTCAGGAGGGTAGGATGGGTCTAGTTTATCCTTGGGCAAAGAGGGCAAAGTTTGTTGAAAGAGACCCAGAAGTTTTGTATGATTTTTATGATTATGGTCCTGATGCAATTCCTTGGACTGAGGATGATAATTGGGAGTATTATGGTGCAAGTTCAAATGAATCGTGGTTTACTCGCGCATCTGATAATGCAAATAGTGATTGGCAGCCTAAATATAGAGCAAGAGAACTGACCCATAGCTCAGATTTTTCGATTGGAGAAATTTTTGGAGATGCATCAGATTTTACAGATTCGGGTGATCCTTATCCTGTTTTAGCTCATAGTAATTTTAGTGATACGTGGCCAAAAGAATATAATCCTGTTACCGGTGAGTATGAAAGAGTTTGGCCTGGATGGTGGGCAGAGGTGTTTGATAGTTCTTTAGCGGGTTGTAGTGGAAATAGAAAAGATGATGATTGCTGGTATGAAAATGTAGGTGATAGATTTATTTCGGACACTGATGTATATATGGAATTTGATGATAGGTGGGCTCATCAGGGTAATTATGTTTCAACAGCAGGTGATGAATATGTTAACACTGGATATCCTCTAGGTATAACGGTTAGAATGGAAGCCCATTCATATGGGGTATCTTTTGCTGAAGATATTATGTTTATTACTGTTAGGGTTTTGAATGAAAGTGGTGATTATATTAATGAAGATGGTGAATTTATTGAAGGAATGGTAATGCCAGATGGATCTAAAATTAATGGTGGAAAAGGTTTTGATTATGCAAGAAGTTGGATGGGTTTTTATATAGATGTTGATGCGGTTTGGGCAGACTATAATGGTGGATTTAATTCTCATACCAATGCAGATGATGCTATGGGGTACTATAGAGATAAACCTCCAGGAGGAGAGGATAGTTTAAGTTTTGCATATATTTACGATTTTGATGGAGTAAGCAATAGCGCTGTTAATACTGCATATGCAGCTGTTCAGCTTTTAGATTCTCCAAGGTTACCTGATTATGAGGAGCCATTAGATTTTAATCAGGATGGAAATCCTGATATTTTCCCTGGTGATAAGTTGGGTATG
>PBFM01000052.1 GCA_002718655.1 Fidelibacterota bacterium | reverse complement strand
TCAAGATTAAGCATAGATTCAATTTGCAGAGTCAAGAATAAATTTGATTCCCGTAAAAGCCTATTTTCTTCCTCTAAATACATTAATGATCTAACCCATGTAACTGGCGAAGACAGAAAAGCAACAAAATCAGCTGATTTACCTCTAACAATACCCATTCTGGGATCTTTATTATTAATGAGAATTAAGAAAGAAAGAAGAGCTAATACTATAAATACAATATGATCTCTATTTTTTAGTATTAATAAATAACGGTTGAGCATACAACCTTATAGAAGCACAGCCTCGTATTTTTTTAAATTCTCCAAAACCATTCCGGTGCCTTTTACTACAGACAAAAGTGGGTCTTCAGATACATTAACTGGAACTTTTGTTCTCTCTCTTATAATTTGATCGATTCCTTTTAGTAGGCTTCCGCCTCCTGCAAGAATTATGCCTCTCTCAAGAATATCAGCTGCTAGCTCAGGCGGGGTTTGTTCTAAGCATCTTTTAACAGCCTCAACTATTGAATTGACTGGATCTTTAAGGGCTTGCCTGATCTCATCAGAGGACACTTCTATTGTTTTAGGAATACCTGAGACTAAATCCCGACCTTTTACAGCAATAGTTTCGGAACTCATTTTCATCGCAGAACCAACTGATTTTTTAATTGTCTCACTCATTGCCAAACCAATCTCCAGTTTATGTTCATTTCTAAACCACTGTAATACAGCTTCATCCATTTCATCACCAGCAATTCTAATAGTCTCTTTCGTAACAACTCCATTAAGAGAGATTACAGCTATTTCAGTTGTACCACCACCAATATCAACTATTATATTTCCTATAGGTTTACTTATATCTAATCCTATGCCAATTGCAGCAGCAACTGGCTCTTCAATTAGATATACCTCTCTTGCATTTGCTCTTTCTCCAGAATCTTTTACTGCCCTACGTTCAACCTCCGTCACACCTGATGGTACACAAATCACCATACGTGGCCTTGCAAGACGATTAAGATTTATTTTCCTAATGAATCCCTGCAACATCCCATCAGTCATTTTAAAATCAGCAATAACACCATCTTGAAGAGGTCGTATTGTCTCTAACTCTCGATGTGTTTTACCCAGCATCGCTTTAGCTTCATCACCAACGGCAACTATTGTGTCTGTATGCACGTTACGTGTGACTATTGAAGGTTCATTAATGACTATACCTCTCCCTTTTAGCCATATCAGCGTATTAGCAGTACCAAGATCAATTGCAACATCACCTGATATCCAATTAATTAAATTAGGAAATTGTAAAGTTGACATTATTTTAAGCTATCAAGATTCTGATTGAAGATTCCACATCCAAAGTTACACAGAATTTTTATTAGAGTTAAACGCGCATTTCTCATTTTTCAGTTCGAGCCTTTTCCATACCTAGTTTACTTAGTTCATCAGCACGGACGTTTTTTCCTCTCAATATATGGTTGATAGTCCATTTATCAAAAAGCTGCAGTAGGGATAATACGTTGGAATGCAATACTTTCATCCTATCGTTCTTTACCTTATACTCACCATTTACCTGATTTACAACTAATTGGCTATCTGCAAATATTGCTACTTTTATAAAATTCAATTCTTGTAATAGCTTAATACCACGGAGCAAAGCTAAGTATTCAGATTCATTATTTGTTTTTTCAAAAAGTGGTTCTGAAAAAGTTGCAATCTCCTTTCCATCCACATAAACAACTCCACCTATTCCTGCAGTTTTTGAATGAAGGTCTGCAGCTCCATCAACAAAAAGAGAAGCATTAACATTGTTATCAGATTTTTTGCTTAGCATTTGTCTAAGCGTATATTGATCATCTTTGCCAAGACCATCCAATTTAATTGCATTTCGAATAGCTTTTTCTTGTTCACTATCTAAGGTCATTATCCAATTTTGCCTATATATGGATTTTCATCTAACTGTTTTGGACATTCTTCCCAATAATAACACCAATTACATAAAATTGACTTTTTCGCTTTGAAATTTTCTTTGTTAGATAATTTAAACCTTATGCGATTAATTGTGTTTTTAATTCTATTACTGAGTAATTCTAAGCTTGTTTTTGTCCTAATAGATTGCACTTTGATATTTTCTTTCCTTTGTTGTAAAAAATGCCATACTAAAGTAACTGAATTAATTTGATTTTTTTCTGCTTCCAAACCAAGTTGATATAAACCTAATTGAAAATCATTATCTGCTTGCTTTTGATTGTATACGCCTTTTCCTGTTTTATAATCATGTATTATCCAATTTTGGTCATTATCTACATCAAGCCGATCAATTACACCCTTTATTCTATAATCTGCATTCCCTTCAATACAAAAGTCTATTGGGTATTCATTAGCAAATACATTTTGATTAAATGGTTTATTTAATAAAAAGAATTTTCTTAAACAGTCCTGGCCAATTCTATAATAATAAGCAGCGTATTTTCTCCAAAGTGGAGAAATTTTTCTATCTCGATCAATTGGAGAGCTCTCCCGGTTTACAATGCTAATTCTATTATGCCATTTATCTTCCCACAACCCAAAATGATATTCCATTATATTATCGAGAGACATAATAACTCCTATTTTTTTTTGTTCATATAAAAATTCAATAGTCTCATGTACTCTCTTTCCCATAAATGCTTCTATACCTTCATCTTTTTTAAAAATACGATCAATATAACGAAAATGATATTTCGCAGGACATTTCTCATAAGATTGAATTGCACTATATGAAAAGTATTCTGGAATCAAAGTCCCGCTCCAATAAATGGTGTATCTAATCTATAATCACCGAAACCGTTTTGATCGCGAAAAACAAATTGCTTATTTATTTTGTAATAGTTCCAAATTTGGTAAATCATTGAATTTGTTGTGGAGGGATTAGTTCTTTGAATTTCATCTGGCGGTCCAAATAAAATGTATATCATACCTCTATCGGTTTCCCATCCAGGCTCCCATCCTTGAAAACTTTCATTCGCGTATGCAACACGCCCAAAATATTCCTCCATTAATTCATTATATTCTGTTAATGGTGTTGGGTCTCTTTTCTTCCATAATCTACTAAATAAAGTTTCTTTATTCTTCTTTGATTTAAGCTTAATCTCTTTTCTTTCTTGTGCTGTCAAAATGTATTTCATTTGCCTCAAAGCTAATTCGATATCATTAACATAATTGGATATACCAGGCTTATATTTTGAAAAAGTTATGTATTTTTCTATTATTTTTTTTCCCTGGACTAATTCAATTTTAAAATCATTTTTTAAAGAATTTAGCTTAGCAGTTGGAATGAAAATTTCTTCCCTAAAATATTCGTTATCTCCAAATCCTGAAAATTTTTGTATCAATGAGTCATTTGTTGTTTCATTTGTGAGATAAATATTAACTGAAAACTCTTTTCTTTTAATATAACCTGAAATCATCAAATCTAATCCTTGGCCTACTTCTCTTACCTTGTAACCACGAGTTGGTATTTTATCTTTCCCAAAACCCCAAGAACCTTGTAGGTTTAATAGAAAATTTGGCTTTAGTAAAGATGGTGATTTATTTAATTGTCTAAAGTCAAGGTTCACAGTTTTGATGCCCTTCTTCCTAGTATCACTGTCTTGCAATTCACCTATTATTTCATATTGTCTTCCCTTCAAGACATTTAATGATATGAAGTGCTTTTTATTTTTAATCCTCGACTTCGTATCAAAATAATCTTTCACAATTAATGAATCAATCCAAACAATTTGGTTTATATCAGCCCCTTTTTTTTCTTTTATACCAACTGAAGCTTGATAATGAGCAATAAATGAACTATTTCTTTTTACAAACTGCAAAGAATGGTAAGGAATTTCCATAAATGTAACTACCTTTACTGAATCTTTTGAAATTGCTGAAGAAAATGGTGCAAGAATAAATCTTTCAACATTATTCTTTTGTTTTTTTGAACTTCTCATACCTTGCGGGAATATGCTAGTCGAACTAACAATAATTATTTGCAAAGAAAGTAATAGAATTTTTATAAATCTCTTTTCCATAGAAACTTTACCAATCCATTTGAAGTGCCTAACCAAATTTGTTTACCGTTAATATATATATCATTTACATTTTTTAAAAAGGGGAAGAAATACTCTCGAACAAGCCCGGAACGCTTATTGATTTTCATTAACCCATCTTTCAATCCTAAAAATATGAATTTTTTATTGATTCCCATTGACATAGCATTAGCGTTTCGATATACTGCTGAATTTAAAACTATATCCCATTCTCTTTCTATAATATCAAATTTAACAATGCCAATATCGCATAAAACATAGATTGCATTATCATTTTCGCAAATTGATGTCACATTAAATAATGGCTGGGAAAAGTTTTTTCTTCCGATATCTTCCATTTTCATAAGCTTAGAATCAATACTGGAGTATATTACCAATCCAGAACTTGTACCAAACCATATACAATTATCTACACTATCTATTTCATTAACAGAAACGTTACTGAAAATATTTTTAATTCCAGCATCATCAGTTCTTAAGGTTGAAATGGAAAGTCTATCTAATCCCTGACTTGAACCAATCCAAAGATGAGTATCATTACCATATAGATTTATAATATCTGCTGATGGGATTCCTCTATCAGGCCCTAATGTACGCCAAAAATTTTCTTTTGAATTAAAGTATAATATCAGTCCATCCCCTCCAGCATAGAGATTATTCTTATGATAGAAAAATGAATAAATAGGTGTCGGATACATATTGATAACTTCTTCAAATGAATAAAATTCTGATGTTAATGTTTTAGTATCAAATTTGGAGATGCCTTTTGAATTTATAAAATCCTGACTTCCTACCCACAAGTAATCATCATCTCCTAATATTGTATTTACATCATTATTCCTCAAACCAGTATATATCGGTGAAAAAGCTTGCATAGTCTTTGTGCCTAAAAATATTGTCCCATCATTCGAAGCTAAGTACACATTACCGTGTTTACCTAAAAACCCAGACGAAATACCTGTGACTCTTCCATAACCATCTATTAATTGGTTACCATTATAAACCCAACCATCAAAAAAACTAAAATTCATAAGAATTTTATTTAATTCAGTTTCATCTCTAAACTTTCCACTACTCCATTCGATACCCATTTCATCAGGATTGGGAAAAATTCCAATCAAAAAACCTGAGGAATTGTCTATTTTAATATAGGAGGAACGAGCTTCAAGCCAAACAAATCGCTTTGATGAGCCAATTCGTCTTACGGTATCAAACCTTGATAAACCGATACTTTGCAAATCAATTGGAAACCAATTCCCTTCCCTTGAATTAGAAAATTGAACATGGTTTGTAGTCGCAACCCATAATAATCCAGTAATTTTATCAAAATGGACAGCATTTATATTATTTGATTTGATCCCTTGCGCAACAGTCAATGGTTCTTCAAAATAGCTACCAAAAAGATTTAGACGCTTTATGCCACCAGATTGTGTACCTAAATATGCATACGTGTAACCTTCAGTAATTGTAGTAACCTCGTTACCGCCTTTATAAACAACCCAGTCAAAGGGTCTAAACCTTGAGTCTGGTTGTGAAAAAACAGTTCCTACTGCAAGAAAGATGGATAATGTAATTTGACGAGTTGCTTTACGCATCCTATGATTAGTCAAGTTTGTAGGTCTAGGATTGAATTATTTTTTTGAATTACTTCTTTTCCTTTTTGTATAAAACTTCCTTGTACGCTTTCTGTCACTACTTTGAGAGCTATTTGAGTTTCTCGACTGACCAGATCTTATTTTCCAAATGTGTCCATGATCTAAAAAAATCAAAACAGAGGCAAAATGTTTAATGTTTTTTTCTGAGGGAGAAGATAAAATCACAGTTGTCCCTAGTGTGCGATTCATATTAGTGATTTTATTTTTAAAATCTCTTTCCATATTTTCGTTAAAATATATTCCATAATCATCAATTATTAATACACGAGGATCGGATTCACAAGCCAGTATCATCCCCAACCAGTTCAACTCCCCAGCTGATAAATTATGCATGTTCCTTAAAAACAGGTTCTTAAAGCTCCCTTCTTTAAAATACCGGTTTTTAATAACATTTTTCTTTTTACCAAATCTTTTTGAAATAAAATTTGAAACACTCACACTTGGGGTACTTTCTATAAGTTCTTTACAAAAGAATATATCTTTATGAGTTTTAATTTTTCCATACCAGTTAGTTTCGTAAGGTTTATCTTCATAAAGAACCACACCTGATGATTCCTTTTCAAGACCTGCGAGTATACTTAAAAGTGTTGTTTTTCCACTGCCAACATTTCCCACGATACCATAAATGGTACCCGGATGGATTTCTAATTTTTTAATCTTTAAAACGTTATTGGCATCATATTCTTTTTCCAAGTTTCTAACTTCGAAAATTAATCTCTTATTCTTTGTCATTATTTATCATATCCTTTTGGAATATAACATTCCATTAATTAGGAAATGAAACGTATGAAAAAATTGTTTATGTTATCTATGCTCCAACCATCTCTCAGAATCAAGTGCAGCCATGCAACCCGTTCCTGCAGCCGTGACAGCTTGTCTATAAATTTGGTCTTGAACGTCACCACAAGCGAAAACACCTTCTAGATTAGTATGGGTAGAGTCAGGTTTGGTTACAATATAACCGGACCCATCAAGTTCTAAAACACCTTTAAATAATTTAGTATTTGGAACGTGACCAATAGCCATGAAAACCCCATCACACTTTTCTTCATTTTTTTCATCTGTCTTGGTATCTTTTAAGATTATTGATTCCACACCACTTTTTTCTGAACCAACTATATCATCGACGACTGTGTTATACCTAACAGAAATCTTAGGGTTACTAAGTGCTCTGTCGACCATTATTTTTGATGCGCGAAATTCATCACGTCTATGAACAATAATTACACTTGACGCAAATTTAGTTAAAAAGTTTGCCTCCTCCATTGCAGAATCTCCACCACCGACAACGAATACTTTTTTATCTTTAAAAAAGAACCCATCACAAGTTGCGCACGCAGATACACCATGCCCCATTAACCTGGTCTCTGATTCAAGTCCCAATAATCGAGCAGAAGCACCAGTTGATATAATAATTGAGTCAGAAGAATATTTTTTACCATTAACCCATAGTCTGAATGGATGCTCAGAAAAATCAATCTTATCAACAGTCTCATACAGGCATTCTGCACCAAATCGCTTCGCTTGTTTTCTAAATTGATCCATCATATCAGGACCTAAAATCCCTTCCGAAAATCCGGGATAATTTTCAACATCAGTAGTAATAGTTAATTGGCCGCCTGGTTGCGCACCTTCAAATACAAGAGGGTTTAAATTTGCTCTAGCAGAATAGATAGCAGCTGTTAATCCGGCAGGGCCAGAACCTATGATTATTACTTTACGCTTCATTTTCCTATATATATTTATTTAAATAGCTTTATTCAATATGTCAGTTATATTCCCTTTTGGCACTGCACCAACAATTTGATCAACAATCTCACCATTTTTCATTAGTAACAGAGTGGGGATACTCCTTACGCCATATTTCATAGCAGTATTTTGGTTTTGGTCGACGTCCACCTTACCAACTTTTATTTTCCCTTGATATTCACCAGCTATCTCATCGATTAGAGGCGCGATTGCTTTGCATGGACCACACCAAGCTGCCCAAAAATCTATTAGAACAGGAAGGTCTGATTGGGTAACGTCTGTTTCAAAGTTTTCATCCGTGAATTCATGTACATTTTTTGACATATAATCTAATACTCCATAAAGTTATAAAATAAATCGACATAAGTTAGTTTAAGTACACAAACTGTAGGAATGAAAAAATTGTAAATATTAGAAAAATTTTATAAATGCATTGATTATTGCATTGAAATATTTACTTCACCAATAAACTGCTTTTTATGCAAATTAAAACCATCAAATTGGATTTTTTCATCATTAAGATTTTGACCAATCAAACTAAAGGTCATTTTTATATATTTATAATTGAAAGATTTAGAAATTTGCAACGTATAATCTGTAAAACTATCTAATATTTTATTTTGTGAATTGCCATCATTATCAATGTATTCTATATTTCTTTCACCATATGTTGATGTGATAAGTTTCAAGTTCATGAACCTATGATGAAAAAAAATACTGCCCTTAATATTTTGTTTTGCTATTGATTGAAATTTTGATATATCATTTGTTGTTATTGAGGAAATAAGTAATGAAATGTCAATGAATTTCTTTTTAGTATTTAATCCAAAAAAGATGTCAGTACCAAATAATCTCGTGTCACCTAGGTTAAGTGGTATAGTCTTTGGGTTTCCTATTAGGGGAATGTACTTTATTTTATTCTTGTAGTAATGCCCATATGAAGAAAGACCAAGTGAATATGAAAATTTGTATTTTTCTATTTTATTCTCTTGTCTCCAACTTATATCTAAAATTGATTTATTCTCAGGTAATATTGAATTTGAATCAAGTAATGAATGCGAGATGCTATTCCTGTTTATAATGTCTTCTAAAAATGGAACACCGTGTGTATTTCCTAAATTAAATGTAACTATATTTTTCTTTTTCTTATCATGATGCATAATAGTTGTACTTAATTGCAGACTATTATTATCCCAATTATTAGGCAATATATAGATGCTTGATGATGAGTCACATACATCAACAGTTCTTTCTTTACTCAGAACAATTTTAATTTCTTTTACGTAAGGTAATGTATCATTCTGATTAAAGTATGATTCAATTGAGGCTGAAAAAATTGAATTTTGTCTTTCTATAGATGAAGATTTTTCATCTAATAACCAGTCTGAATTGGTTATACTGGAATTTGTATGAAAATTGAACGTAGTATTATTGAAATCTTTTTCATAATTGAACCCTAATGACTGGCACTCACCATTGATTACTATACTGTCTAATGCATTATTATTTACATTGTTTCTACTTTGATATAAGCCATGGAGGCTTATTATGCCAGTAAAAGGACTCCATTGGTCAAACTTTGCAATTAAGTTATTATCTTTTAATAGAACTGAATTATTGTGTTTCTGGTTTAAATAATTTTTATTGTTTTGGTAGGCATAAATAACCGCCTCAAAATTTTTTCGATTGGTGAATGCAATATTTGTTGCAATATTATCCAAGATATCCCTGATTTTGCTGCTATCAGAATTTTCTTTTTGGAATATTCTGCTAAATCCGCTGACATTTAATGTGCCATAGCGAAAGCCCATTGCCCCATATCCATCCAGACGATTGTTATCTTTTGATTCGAAGAATTGATTTATTAAAATTCGATTTCCGTATGTGATATTTGGCAAAAAGTTAAGAGTCAAGGGAGATGTTGCGTCCTTTTCATAACTTCCGTTCATAATTGATAATTCATCTAAACCTTGCTCTGACAATGGAGTTATTGCAAATAATGGATATCCAAGATTATTTATTTTTACTCCATCAAAAAAGATATTTTGGTCAAAAATATTTTCATCTTTTATATGAAAATATTTTTGACCAAATATCCTCTCTTTTAAGAATTTTTTTTGATCTATGATAATCATATGCTCAATACTATTAAATCCTTGATTCCTCATATCGTCTATCTTGTAGCTATTTTTTCTTTCATCATTGCGATCGACAACAAATTTGATCGAAGTATTAACAGAGTCCAGATAATTAACTTCTATGATGGTCGTAAGTGTAATTATTGATTCATTTTCAAATAGTACAGCATCAATGGTATCAGGGTGGAACCCAATTAGATCAAATACTAGTTTTCTATCCCTAACGGGCATTAATAATGAAAATTTACCGTTTGTATCTGACATTGAAGTTGTCTTGGATGGTAATGAAAAAATTCTAACATTTGGTAGATAAGCATTAGAATCGCTCATCACATATCCATTGACTGGTTTTGTTTTACAAAAAATGGGATTGAATAATGATTCTAAAACAAAAATTAATATAATAAAAAAATAATCAAATCTCATTATTTTTTAAGTATCAATCAGTCTGTCAACAATTTTGAAAGATCTTCCTTAAGAACTGCAGATGCAGTTATAAGGCCTGAGAACAAAGCACTAGAAACTCCAACTGTAGTTATGTCCTGTCCTGTGTAAAAAAGACCGTTTATATGAGATTTTGGACGAAGCCAGTCTTGACGAAAACGCGAAGGTGAATGGTCAATGCCATACATTTCGCCTCTTTGATAATTTGCAAGATCTTTTACTGTTAATGGTGTTGAAAGCTCCTTATGGTCAATAAAATCTTTTATTCCACCAACTTGTTTAAATACAACTTCCAGCATCTTTTCAATTAATTTTTCTTTTTTATTCTCATACTCGTGACCTCTTTTTTTCCAAGCTAATTTTTCCCAGTCCTGATACCAGCGCCAACGTGCTAATGTTATCACTTCCATAGTGGAGGACATTGGATGGTGCTCTTCCCACTGATTATCCTTAACCGATGGAAATGATACATATAAAACTGGGAAATCAGCTTTTTGATCACTAATATAATTCTGTACCATTTTATCATGATCATAACCTGGATATATCCACAAATTTGTATCTTTTAAACCAAGCTGGGCCGCAGATGCATTTAATCCAATGTGTAAACAAACATAGCTCTTCGTTTGTTGAATATTTTTTATATTATCATTCAGAGAATGAGTTAAAACGTTTGAATTTTTTAGAAGTTTTAAATTGGTATTTACCACCCCTGCATTACTTATAATATTCTTGGCCTCAATCAAATCACCATTTTCCATTTCAACACCAACTGCATTCCCATTATGGATTTTTATGTTTTTTACAGGTGCATTAACTGCAAGAACTCCATTATTTTCTTCAATCAGATTGGAGATTGTTTCTGCAATTCTTCTGGAGGTACCAGTAGGATAGTTGCCTCCATCAAGGTAATGTCTTGCTACTAGAGCATGCATTGCAAAACTACTTTGTGCGGGCGGTAAACCATAATCACCCCACTGGCCAGTAAGGACTCCAATTAATTTTGGGTCATTTGTCAAACCAGATAAAACTTCAAGCGTAGTAGTGTCAGAATATTTAAAAAAATTCCTGGTCATAAAAGGATAAGTAATAGATCCAATAATACCTGATAATGCTTTTTGAGAAAAATAATTTTTGCTTGCTCTTGCCACCTCATCCAAAAGATTCATGTATTTTAGAATAGCTAATTCTTCCTTTGGGAAATAAGATATCATGTCATCGATGAATTTTTCTCTTGGAGCTGTAAAATCATATGACTTATCAGGGAATATGATTCGATCATAATTATCATCCATACTTGACCACTCCAATTTGCTATTAGATATAAGATCAAATAGCTTTCGAATACTAGATTTCTCTTTATGCACTTGACCTATATAATGAATTCCAACATCCCACTCATATTCTTTTCTTCTAAAGGTGTGGGGCCAACCGCCAATTTTGAAATGTTTTTCAAGAATAAGTACTCGCTCTCCTTTTAATCCAAGCAGAGCAGCAGTACAAAGACCACCTATTCCTGAGCCTATGACTATTGCATCATAGCATTGATTAGATATTTCAGTATGATATGACTTCCACTTTTTCATTTTTAGAATATATGGTCCTTACCCGCTAATACAGTTCTAAGAACTTTAGCATTTAACAATTCATCAGCAGAAATATCGATTAAGTTCATCGAGAAAACTACAAAATCAGCATACTTTCCAGATTTGATTGTTCCTGTCGTGTTTTCCCAAAAGGCTGCAAATGCATTATTAATTGTATAGCACCTTAATGCCTCATCGATGCTAATTTTTTGCTTTGGGAACCACCCCTGTGGATTTTTCCCGTCTCTAGTTCTACGTGTAATTGCAGCATACATACCTTTTAATGGATCTAATGGTGCAACCGTCCAATCAGATCCGAATGTTAAATTTGCACCACTTTCAATTAAACTCTTAAAAACATATGTACGACTTAGTAAATCGTATTTGATACGTTTATGTGCCCATGAACCATCATCATATAAATGGTATGGTTGCATTGAGGGTATTATACCATTCTTTGAAAACTTTAGTATTGCAGATGCGGATAGATGCTGTGAATGTTCTACTCTACTTCTTCTATCAATATTCCCATGATCATTCTTTATTTTAATATATTCATTTAATATCCAGTCATTAGCCTTATCGCCAATTGCATGAACCGCATGTTGAATATTTTTCTTATCGGTCTCCCTCAGAAGATATTTAAACTTGGTTGTGTCATCTAATGTGATTATTCCAACAGTGGGTGATATTTCTTTATAAGGTAGGTAAGGTTCATGCATCCAAGCAGTTCTTGATCCTAAAGAACCATCCATCATTCCTTTAATGCCATCCCACCTTAGCCAATCATCGCCTGAGCCATTCCTTTGCATAAATGAGATTAGATTTTTCCAATTCTCATACCAAGGATATATTTTAATTCGTATTCTAAGATTACCGTTATCATAATTGCGCTTATATGTTTCAAGATTACTCCAAGAACCCATGTCATGAACCTGTGTAATTCCTAATGATAGGGCATGGTCCGTTGCTTTTTGGAGAGCATCATCCAACTCTTTTGCTGAAATATCTGGAATATGTACACTACAAAGATCAATTGCCTTATCTTTAAGAATACCTGTTGCAGAACCATATATGTCTCTTTTGATAATTCCACCAATCGGGTCTTGGGTTTCATTAGTTATTCCAGCGATTGACAGTGCAAAACTATTCGCAAGTGCCATATGTCCATCAAGTCTATCAAGTAAAATAGGCCTATCATCAACGACCTCATCAATCCATGATCGATCTGGATAAGTTCCACCCCACAACTCATGATCCCAATTTCCTCCTTGCATCCAGACTCCATCTTTAAGTTCCATATCTGCTTTAGCAATCAAATCCTGAAACTCAACTTTACTTTTCACCCTACTTAAATCAATACGAGAAAGCTGTAAACCACCACTCATGAAATGTACGTGATTATCAATAAGTCCAGGTGTAACAAAATTACCTTTAAGATCTATTTTAATAGCATTCTCATCTGCCAATAAAAAAGCATCCTCATCATTGCCAACAAAGATAATGAATTGATCTTGAACAACGATTGCAGTTGCTCTAGGATTATTTGATTCTCCAGTCCAAACAACTGCATTATGATAGATCTTTTGTCTTTGATAATTTTCTGAGCAACCCACAAAAACAAAAATGAATAGAAAAAGTCTACTGATCATGATTAATTGATTAAATTTTCACTTATCCTTAAAATAGAACCAACCTACCATACATGCCACATAAACAAGTGAATAGACCAACGCATTTTGAATAGTTAGTTCATTGCTAAAATATCTCCATAGCAGCAGTGATATTACTATTACCTCTATTACGATGAATTGTCTTTGAATCTTATTCAATCTCTTTTTAAGGGTATTACATATTCACTTTACAATATTATAACCAACAAATTATGTAATCATAGAATGTAGGAAAACATTAATAGCATGTAAAGATGATTCATAAAATCATCCATGTGAATTTATTTTGAATTTCTTATGGGAATATACATGCCATAAATTAAAGAGCCTCCATTTGAATTTATTTTAAAATTCTTTTGGAGGCTCCTGAATTTAAACAAACCTAAAATCGCTATGGCCTTTCCACTCTATATGGAAATGACCAAATACTTGTATTGTATCCACCATCTGATACAAATATTGTCGCAAGGTCAACGGTCTCTATGAATGTACGAAATACGCCTCTTATCTGACCTGGACCAGGCCCGTGAACTCTCATAATCCCTGAATGTATGTTATCATTCATCACCTCATCAAAAAACAAACCTGAATCACGCAGATGACGTCTCCCCCTCTGCTGCCTATCTCTTCCATAGTTCAAAAATACCCACTCCCCTATTCCTGTACTGTCAGCAGTGTATTCTGGACCGTTATTTATAACATTTGCATAAGCAACAATCCTACTAAAAGAAGTAAATACCGGTAGAGATTCCCTTTCTATATATAAATCACCCAGCTCATCTGAAGAAAATGAATAGAGCAGTTCACCTACCTCTAAGCTATCTGTTAGTGAATAAAATGATAGATTAGCTAACGCAACCTTATCTCCAGAGCCCCCTACCATTGGGGTTAATGCATCAATCTTCCACCTATATCCATCCGGACTAGCAGGGTCATCTACTTTAACAAACCTTACTTTACGGACTAGTATTGTTGTGAATTCTTTAGTAAAACTCAATGAATCTATCTGTTCTTGATTGGTATCAATCGCAGTTGCAATGAATTCACCATTAACCGTATGTGTTACTAGTCCAATAGCGGTATCCTCTCCTGTTTCAAATTCAACTGTTCTTTCACGATTGATGAGTTGTCTTCCAAATCGTATCCTATATCCTTCTCCAAATGATAATGTATCGCTGAAAGTACGTGCCACTCCTTGCGTCTCAAGTCCAATATCGTGGTCGAGATCCATATCTCCACCAGAATCAAATCCATCTACCCCCATAGCCTCATCTTCATCGAGCAGTGCCAAAAGCATGGAATCGGTATTATCTAACACTGATTCACTATCCGTACACCCATTCAGGATAAAAACAAAAAACGATGTCATGATAATTAATTTTTTCATCTTTTACTCCTATTTAAAATCCGCGACGCGATTGTCTGCGATCTTTTCTCTTGTTATGTTTCTTTTTTCCTTTTTTGCCTTTTTTTCCCCGCATCTCTTCTCTCACCTCACCTTGCATTTCTTTCATAAGCCTTTGCTTGAACACACTTAATTTAACCATTTGATTTGGATCGAGTATATCCTCCATTCCTAGAATGAACTTAGTCTCTATGTCTATTCTGTCTTTTCGTAATTCTGCCACTTTTTTTATCGTTTTTTCCATCTCTGATTTGGAGATTTCCTCATCTTCTCGAATTTTAAAACGTATTTCCATTAGACTCTTTCTCTCATCCTTACCAATTTCTTTAAGGTTTTCACGATGCTCGCGAAATCGAGGAAAAAACTTCTCAGCCTGTTCTGAGGAAAGATCTAGATCTTCTGTTAATCGCCATATGACCATACTCTCTCTTCTCTGTGACAATTTAGATTCATCTTCTAACCAATCATCTTGACGAAAATCTCTCTTTGTGTCATTTTGTGCTATTGCAAAAGATAGCATACACATTAAAAGAACATTATTCATAGTTAAATCTCCTTTTCTTGTTCAAATATATACAGCAACTCGTAAGTCTCCCAAACATAGCCTTCTTCAAGAAGATAATAAGCCATTTCATTGAAATAGGATTCATAGTATGACAAAGAATCACTACTAATATTCCACAGGTCAGTCTCTAATACATTTTCCATCTCACTAATATAATAGATCGATTCCATTCTATCTGGAACCCCATATTGTGTAATTGTAAGTATACCGATGAAAAACACCATCATCAAAGAAGCCATCAAGGTCCTACGATCATTATTAGAGTGCTGAACCCTCATCTCAAGCTTATATAGAAACTCTTCCTCATTAATATCATCCACATTTTTAATGCGAGAATCATTTAATTCTTTTTCAAAATCAATCATATTTTAGTTTTTCCTTCAAGGTCTTCAGAGCATGGTGATAATTTACTTTGGCAGAACTCTCAGTCATTCCGGTTATTTCGGAAATCTCCTTATAAGGTAGCTCATTGGAAATTCGCATTATGACCACGCTACGTTGTTTCTTTGGCAGTCTGGCAATCTCGTCCCAGAGCTCCTTTCGATACCACTCATCCTCAACTGTAGTGTCTCTTTCTCCCCGGTCAGGAGCCTGGTCAAGGCGCAAGAGATTCTTCCACTTATTCCTAGTAAGCCAATTGTTTGCAGTGTTAAGATTGGCTCTATAAAGAAATGTTGAAAATGATGACTGAAAACGAAATTTCTTAAGGTTCTTATATAGTTTGAAAAAGACATCCTGTGCAAGGTCCTCTGCGGCCATTCTATCTCTAGTGATAGTAAAAAAGAATCCGATGGTATTCGAAAGATGATTTCTGACGATTTTGTCAAACGCCGAGCGGTCACCATTCTGATATTCTTTAATGAGTTCGTAATCATTTTGCATGTCATTTCAAACCATTAGACACATGGTAGCCCTAAAGGTTAAAAAATAATTTCCATCAACACCATTCACATTTTATTGAAATGAGAATATTGCTTATCTTTCATCGATGTCAGAATAAGATTCATCACCCTTATGGTTATTCAAAAAAACATACTTTCACCCAACAGTAAACAACGATCTGCTATTGAGCATCCTCCTGCACCATTGATGATTCTAGCAGGAGCTGGAACAGGAAAGACATTCACACTTGAAAATAGAATAATTCATCTTATAAATCATTATAATGTCGATCCACAACATATTCTGGCTATTACCTATACAGAAAAAGCAGCAAGAGAATTAAAGAATAGGATTGTAGAACATCTTGGACCCCAAGTCTATAGTATAACTGTAAGTACCTTCCACTCACTATGCTTCAAAATCTTGAAGAAATATCATGATACCCTACCGCAACTGTTAGACCAGAGTGAGGCCATTCACATGTTACTTGAAAGATTTGATCAATTGGGACCTTTTGCATCAGACGAATTTCCACTTGACCCCCAGAGAGCTGTGACAGAAAGTTTCATACCTTTTTTCAATCGAGCAAGAGACGAATTAATCGACCTCACGACAATGGACGTGCCCACACCATCAGAAGAAGGACTGATCAGTCCAGAGATAGCAAAGCAGATCATAGACCTAAAAAGAATCTTCCCATTGTTCCAGTCTTGGAAGGAAGAAATGAATATGGTAGACTATGGAGACATTATACTGTCTGCTTTCAAAATGTTATCATCAAATACTGAATTACTTAAGAATGTCCAAGATCAGTATCGTCATATCATTGTTGATGAATTTCAAGACAATAATTTCGCACTCAATAAGATTATTGCCCTTATGGCTGGTAATAGAAAATTTGTTACTGTTGTGGGAGATGATGACCAGGTCATCTATAGTTTTAGAGGTGCAAACTCATTCAACATAAAAACATTCAGAGATAGTTATAAAGAGCATGAAAATTTTAAATCAATTGCTCTAGAAAAAAACTATCGATCATCGCAACCCATTTTAGACCTAGCCAATGCGAGCATCACTAACAATGCTGAACGAATGACGAAAACCCTTGTCTCATCACTAGATCTACCTTATGATAAACCAAAAAGATTTTGGGGAGACAAAGAAGAACAGATAGACTATCTAATCAGTGAGATACATTATCACGCCACTAAGGGAGTCCCCTTTAAGGATATGGCTGTATTATGTCGTACACACAGCCAAGCCAATCGTGTAACTGACTCACTATCTAATGCCCAAATACCTGTAAAACCTAAATATATGGGATTATTCAATTGCTCTGGGGTCAGGGACATAATCGCATGGTGTCAATTAGTATCTGGTGGCACATATCAGGACTCAGCACTTTTTCGCCTGATCCAAAATGAATGTGGCTACAAGACAGCCCATATGATATTTTCAAAATGTAATAGATATGATTCTGAACCACGATTAGAACAGCTCAAGAATGATAATGGACTTAGAAGCGGATATCCAATGATTGATATAATGATCAAAAAAATCGATGGACTAAGGTCAATAATACAAAAACGATCCGCCGGAGAAATGGTATGGGAGATAACACAACTGACTGGAATATTAAAGTCTTCCGCAAAAAGATATGGTATGGATGACCATTATACATTACTAAATATTGGTAACTTATTGAAAAGGGCACAAGATTTTACTCGAAGAAATAAGAAGAATCACAGCATCAGCGCCTTTAATGTATATCTTGAGGCAATCATGCGATCAGGAGGCCTACCACACATCAAACCAGAATCCTACAGACCTCAAGATGGTGTTATAGTGAACACCGTACATGGTGTAAAGGGAGCAGAATTTCCTATTGTATTCGTACCCTTTCTCAGGTCCGCTAGTTTTCCTTTGAATTTTCGGACTAGTAAACGCATCAATCGCCCGCCTGACATATGGCTCCAATATGAACAGGATGCAGATATATCACCAAAGGAACACCACATCAATGAAGAAAGGCGCTTATTTTATGTAGCAGTTACTCGAGCAAAAGAAAAACTCTATTTGTTGGTTCCTAAAAAGGCTACATCACCTTTCATCAAAGAACTATCAGATACATTAATGGAGGATCAGACTATGATAAAACCCAATACCAATCCCAGAACGCATTCAGATCTGAAGACCAAATATGAACAGTATATCCAAAAAGCATTATCCAGAGAAGCATATGATCAGGTCAATGAATATGGCAAAGCCCTTAAAATTATTCATAAGCATGAAAGAGGACAACCTATCAGCCTAGGAGATTCAGACTGGGAGAATGAATTAAAGTTATATCTTCAAAAAGATTTTGAACCTCCAGTTGCTGATAGGATCAACCTTTCTGCCAGCGCAATCGATACATATGAGAATTGCCCATTGAAATTTAGACTCGGCCAAATCGATGGTATTCCACAAACTGCAAAAAAACCAGAACTAGTATTTGGAAATATCATACATACTGTACTGCAGAGGTTCCATGAGTCTGATAAAGAACTTAGTAAAGAACGAATACTACGTCTGTTGGATGAAGAATGGAAAAAAGGGGAATTTGATTATGCTGTTAGAGAGGAAAAGTTCAAAGAGCAAGGTCAAGACATTTTAGAACGTTATCAGAGGCTAATATCCATAGACCCTCCAAACGTACTTAGAATTGAGGAACAATTTGCTTTTGAGATTGGACCGATTACAATTAGAGGTGCAATAGATAGGATTGATGATACGAAAGAAGGCTTGGCCATATTGGACTATAAGACAAGCAAAACTCCTTCATCTGCAAAATCGAGCCTCCAGTTGGCTGTTTACTCCATGTACCTTGAACAACTTGATGATAAACAGATTGGAGGTTTACCTGTCTCAGCATCACTCTACTTTTTAAGAGAGAAAGAAAAGCCAATACGAAGTCATTCATTCACAACTGATCAAATCGGTGAAGCAAAGGAAAAAATAATTCAAGTAGCAGCAGGGATAAGAAAAAAGGAATTCGATGCTAAAACAGGAAAACATTGTGATTGGTGTGATTATAAGAACTTGGTATGTCCAGCATGGGAACAATAATAGCAGGAAGGCACATAAATGAAGAGCCTTTACTTAAAATCATTGATATCTTTTATTCTACTGTTTTAATTATTTGATATTCAAGCCTTCCAGAGAAATTATCTGAATCTAGGATAACTTTTTTCGGAAACCCTATTACAATGATTGAATCCTGACTTGTGACAACTAATTCTGAAAACAGTCCTGCACTAAACATCGTATCTCCTTGCTCATCAACCAGAAATAGGTAGGTAGAATCAGATGCACCGATGGCAAGATCTTTCACGACCATTGTGGTCAATATCTTGTCTAGTGAAGTTACATCTAAATCAAGATTCCACTCACTCTTTTCTGTATATTTATCTCCAAGCAAGGATAATGAGAAATAATCATTTTCATTTACTATGGCTGGAACATTTTCTAAAAGGCCATCTGAATAATCAGGAGGCCCAACGCATGATGCTATAAAAAGAGTAATGATATTTAAAACAAGAAGATTATTTTTCAATTTGCACGCCTTTTTCTAGCTGGTCTTTGCCTAATTGTAGTTCAGATATCTTTTCCATAGGTTTTTCAAGCTCTCTTAACCTAGGTCCCTTGAGATCCTCATAATGATTTGAGAGAGCATTTAAAGACTTACCCATGGACTCAACCTTCCCGGTGAACATATCCCACTGTTTCTTAAAGACTCCTACTTGTTCCTGCATATCTCCTGCTTTCTTTTCCATAGCAAAATTAGATACCGCCTGGCGTATTAATGATAGGATGGCATACAATGTCACCGGCGAGCAGAGTAAGATCTTTTTGCCCAATGAAAAATCTATGAGGTCGTGATCTTCTTGGTTCAAAAATGCATAGATTCCCTCATTGGGGATGAACAATAGAACATAGTCGACCGTACTTCCTTTGGGATCGATGTATCCTCGTTTTGAGACTTCATTGACACGATTTCTAACATCAGTTAGGAATGCTTTTTTTTCAACCTCTTTTTCGGAGTCAGTATCAGCGGCAATGTATTTCTCATAATGCGCCAGAGGAAATTTCACATCCATATTTATTACTTTTTCATCAGGCAAAAGAAAAGTAAAGTCTGGTCGATCTCTGCCATCTGACATCTGGGACTGCTGGGTGTAATTTATTCCCTCAACCAGACCAATGAAGTCTAAAATATCCTTGACCATACGCTCACCCCATTGTCCACGGGCTTGCGAGCTTGATAAAATCTGACGAAGCTGGGATGTTGTGTCTGTTAATTTCCCAACACTTTCTTTCGACTCTTTCATCTGACCCTCCAATGCAATCGTGTTTTTGGACAAATTATCAAGATTTTCCTTCATCTCCTTTAAGGTCAGATCGATCAATTCCTTTTTTCCATCCAACTCTTTTGCAGAGTCTTTATTCAGTTGCTCAAACTCAGTTTTAGCCAAGCTAAGAAATTGAGTCTGATTATCAAGGAATACTTTATTAGATATATTCTCAAACTCTTGCTTGAGTTCTTCTTGATTCTTTTGAATGGAGTCCACACCCTTTTGCCGCATGAACCAAATAAATCCTCCACCAAGAATGAACCCAAAAATAAAAAGAGCTGTACCGGACAGATCCATTTTCTACAGTGTAAGAGCGAAAGAGTCAACAAGAATGCCAGGGCATGTTGTTGCACCTAGAGAACGTTGACCATATGTTGAAACTTCTGGTACGATGGTTAGCTTGTCTTCAATATCAAGTAATTGTTCTCCAAAAAATCGATAGAAAGAATCATCAAATCTCATAGTCTGAATTGGCGCAACTATTTCACCACCTTCAACCCAGAAGCAAGCATACCTTGTCAAGCCAGTAATCCGGCCTCCTGCATTATCACTCCAATTGAGATAATGAATATTCGAAAGGTATAGACCTCTATCTAATTCTTCGATGACATTTTCTTGGTTCAATTTCCCTGGAGACATACGGGGAGATCGAAGATATTCTCCTCCTTCAGCAAAATTAGATGTGACCCCATATTCTTTGGCCGTTCTTGAACTGACTAGTGTATTCTTAAGCATTCCGTTCTCTATCAAAGAAATGGAATCTGGGGATACCTCACCATTAGAATTGAATTTCGGACAAAAACCAGGAGAAAAATCTTCAATGATAGAAAATTTAGAGGAGAGTCTAGCATCTTCATTCCTCATCTTCCCAAAACCACTGCAACCCTGTCTTAGAGATGCCTCGCTTATACCATTCCATGAAAACATTCCTAAGAAGTCTGCAACAGCTGCAGCTTCAAACCAGGTCCTATACTCACCAGTATCAACTTTCATAGGTTTTTTCTGCATTAGAGAAAGTTTTTTCTTACTTTGGTTAACATAGTTCTCATATTCATCTTGATTCCAGTCACTACCTGCAAAGCAACCTTTTACCATCTGATGCTCAGGAGTAACCAATGAATAATCCAAACAAAATGATTCAGTCTCAAACCAGTGCTTCTGTCCTAAGTTATTTGCACTTCCTCGATAGATTTTCCCATTGGCTAGTATGCCTACGAAATCAGTACCTTGCATGGCTGGAAGAATCGCATCTACTGCATCCGTAAAAGCTAACCCATTAGCTTTTTTTATCTCATGACTAGAACCAGAGTCAGTTGGCATAACAAGAAATGGGTCTTCTGGAATTTCTTTTGACTCTGCTCGCATCCTCTCTATTTCATCAAGCCCTCTTTTTAGGTCTAATTTACTATTACCCGAAATGGTGATGCCTCCGTTGCACGTTCGGCCATTTGAAATGAATTTAAAGCTAAGATCTGCATCATCGACTAGTCCAGTTTGACGAACTGTTGCATTATTGAATCGTACGAATTGGCTATTTTCTCCACTTAGGGAGAGAACAAGGTTTTCTTCACTGCCTAATGTAGAAAAGAGTGATGCACATAAAATATTGAATGTTTTTTCCATTTTAGACTCCTCCAAAAACTTGAACATTATTGAACAAACAAGCGGGTGAGGCATGGCCTACACGTATTACCTGATTAGGTTCTCCTTTCCCACAATTTGGCGTGCCATATATACCATAGGTATCAAAATTCCCTACACCTTTTAAACTATTCCAAAAGGGAGTGGATATCCCTCTGTAATTAGGATTCTTAACAGTTTTCGTAAGTTTCCCATTTTCTATAAGTTTTCCATATTCGCAACCAAATTGAAATTTATTTCTGTAGTCATCGATCGACCAAGATTTATTACTCTCCATATATACCCCATTCTGTACTTGCTCAATCAATTCATTAAAACTTGAATCTCCAGGTTCTAGGTTGATATTTGCCATTCTATCAATGGGTGCCCTGTTCCATCCACTTGATCTAAAATTTGCGACTCCTTCTAGACCAGAGCGAATCTGGCTCTCTTTTCCACCTAAACCTCTGACAAGTAATCCCTCCTTGATGAGATACTCTTTTGTAGCCTTTAACCCCCCATCATCGTATGCATAAGATGCAAATTCAGATTCAAGAGTAGGATCAAAAGTTATGTTCATTAATTCACTTCCGTATTGGAGACTACCAAAGTCTTCTAGTTTAACAAAACTCCAACCAGCATAGTTTCTCTCATCACCCAAGATTCTATCAACTTCAAGAGCATGTCCAATACTTTCATGAATTTGTAGCATCATCTGATCAGGTGCTATAACAATATCCATCTCACCGGTCGGACAGTCCTCAGCGTGCAATAATTCTAGAGCTTGTTCTCCTATGCGGTTTGCATTTGCCATTATCTCATATTTATCAAAAAATTCTAGTCCCATTTGCCTACAGGTGCCACGCATTCCCCCAAAGGTCCGAGTTTGTTGATTTGTACCATCAACAGCTGTTGCACTAAGATCAAATTCTAGCATTAAAAAATCCTGCATTATGTCACTACCGTTAGAGCTTACAAATTTAAAAGAGGATTCAATAATTTGACAAAGTGAAGAAGCACTAACAATTTTATCTGATATTTTTAAATTATTGTATGCCTGTAAAAGAATTTCATTCAAATTTCCTGCAGAGAGTGAATTACGGTCTTTTGAAAAAGGTGACTTGTAATTGCCACAATATTTTGGTCTTGCTGATTCGTCAAAACTGTAAATGGAATTTCTAGAGGCTATTTTTGCTTGCTGATATGCCCTCTGAGCAGCACTTGATACTCCTACTGCAGTCATGTCTGGAGTACCATAATAACCAAATTGCCCATCGACAAGAACTTCGACCATAACACCATGTGTTGAAGTTCTTGAATTTGCAACCGGCACACCATCACGAATCATCCTTGGTGTATGAGCCTCATAAACCTCCCTGATACCTACCCACTGAGCAGGGACATCAACAGCACTGAGTAAATCTTTTAGATCAACATTAATTTTCATTTTACATATCTCCAGAATTAATAGACAATAATTTAAAATACCATGAAAATTAAATATTTAATCATACATTATCCAATGATACAAATTTAGTTATAATTTTCAATATAAGCTCCGCCACTAGCATTTAAGTCAATTTGACATCTTTAAAAACGAAATTTTAGGCAATTAATGCCATTTTGACATTTTTTATGAAATTATGTACTCTAATCGTAATTGGTATTGTTTTTGACATATCTTAAGTGAAATTAAAAAACTAAAAAAAGGAGTCAAAAATGACACTAATCAAATGGTCACCAAAACCGGCAAACGTTTTCAATGGAATGGATAATATATTCAATTCAATTTTTAATGATGATTTGAACTATTATTTAAATGAAAATACAGGTCGTTCTATGGATGTTGACATTAAAGAAAGTGATACGTCATTTACTTTAACTTCTGATATTCCAGGAGTTAAGAAAAAAAACATCACCGTAAGTATAAACGAAGATGTTCTAACCATATCTGGAGTAAGGGAAAGTATGCGTGATGATGAGAGTGATATTTATCATTATAAAGAAAGATCTAGAGGAACATTTTCCCGGTCATTTACTTTGCCTGAATGCATATTAGAAAATAAAGTAAAAGCCAATTTCAAAGATGGGATTCTTAATGTAGAATTGCCAAAAACAGAGACTGCTAAAGCTAAGCAGATAGACATAAAGGTAAGCTAAACAATAAGAAATGGTTGGAGGGGTCATTAGCACTCCTCCAACCATATGTATATCCCTTAAAATGATCCTTTTTTAAACGGAATTCTCAGTTGCTTCAATTCCTTTTTTAATCTACCGACAAAACGGGATGGTCCACTATAAAAAACTTTCTTAATTAATTCATTATCACCGGAACATATGCGAGCTATTTCTTGTTTCCATTCAGGCATGCCAAATTTAGTTCTACTCCACAAATTATCAACTAAGTCTATATTTGTATCGTTTTTTAACACATCAGTTGATATGTACATCATTTTACTGGAAATTTCTTCTGGAGGTCTATCTAAAAAGAAAATGTGATAATTAAAGAACTGTGGTGACTTATCATCCTCTAAATCACTTAACATCTTAGTAAACCATTCAAAATAGGTTTTATCTTCAATTAACCAAAAAAGATCTACTTTTTTCAACTGCTTCTTACTTTCTCCATTTTTTAACTTCAATACAATATCTTGCAGGACCGGCGCTATTTTAGATATACCAAATCCAGCTCCAACTAATATTGCATGCTCTGTGTGCAGAATCTCTCGACTGGACGACCCATATGGTCCATCAATTCTTATTGACCAATCTAATTTATTATCTTTACCTATTATTTCTAATGTTTGATCAAATAGCTTATTTGACCAAACATTATTTGATTTAACATGCAATACGAGATCACCTTCTTCAGTTCTATTTATAATATTAAACGGGTACCATTGAATCGATGATATTTCTTTACAATTGATATACAAATAATCTCCAGGATCAAAAAGCATTTCTTTTGGAGTCGATATTGTAAGTTCCAGTACCTTAGAGGGCAACAGTCTTATTGAATGCAGGCCTACATTGGTACGATTCTTTTTTCTATTTATCAATATATTATAAATGAATATCAATCTAGGTATCATCAACCATTTAAATACACCAATCTCTTGCACCTGTATTTTTGAAGCAAAAGAAGTAGTATTTTTCTTCTGAGACTTGTTTTCTTTATTTTGATATCGATCTGGTATCAACCAATGTAATGGGTTCACTGCAAAACCTTCCATAAAATCAGGAAATTCCTTAGCGATATCTAGAAATTCACCAAAATCAATTGTGCCACTCAAATCTCTATCGGCTCTTACAAAAAACTCATCCACAAGAAGGTCAAGCTGAAACTCATCATAATCAAGATTATTTTCAATAAAGCTCTGCTGGATAAGCACTTTTAATTCATTTCGATCTATGTATCCATTATTATCTAAATCATGAAGGTGAAAGGCAAATTTGATTTTTTCGCGATCAGTTCCTTCAATCATTGATTCAATGGTGGACATAAATTCGCCATAGTCAATTGAACCACTATCATCTTGGTCAAATATTTCAAATAATCTATCAGATATTTCATTGTTAGTAATAGCAAGTCCGTTTCTGAACTCAGTTTTATCTATAAGTTGATCTTCACCAGCAATATCCCTAAATTTATTCTTCAAATCGATTAAGAACGGTCCAACTAATTTTTTTGATTCATTTATCATTGATGTTTTTCATGTTAAGATTGATTGATGTCCCATAATTTATGTATTGATCTTTTTACAAAACGATAGTTTTTTAGATTAGAAAAATGATACACGAAACAATATTATCTACTATTGGGAAAACACCTGTTGTAAAAGTGCAACAGATTGGTAAGGAACTTGAATGTCAATTATTTTCCAAATGTGAATTCTTGAATCCCGGTGGTTCCATCAAAGATAGAATTGGTTGGAAAATGGTTGAGGATGCAGAAAAATCTGGTAGAATCAAACCAGGAGACACTTTGATAGAACCCACCTCTGGTAATACAGGGCAAGGGATTGCGCTTGCTGCTGCAGTTAAAGGTTATAAATGCATTATTACATTGCCAGAAAAGATGAGCAACGAAAAACAGATTGCATTAGAAGCATTGGGCGCAGATATAGTGCGTACACCAACTGAAGCAGCATTTGACGATCCTGAAAGTCATATTGGGGTTGCAAAAAAACTGCAAGAAGAGATACCCGATTCTCACATATTGGATCAATACGCAAACCCATCAAATCCTGAGGCTCACTACGAGGGAACCGCACAAGAGATTTTAGATGACTTTGGTACGGACCTTGATATGGTGGTCATGGGTGTAGGAACTGGTGGAACAATCACCGGTGTTGCAAAACGACTTAAGGAAGAAATACCCGAGATAATTATTATTGGAGCCGATCCTATTGGTTCAATCTTAGGAGGTGGATCTGAAGTTAAATCCTATCAAATAGAGGGAATCGGATACGATTTCTTTCCCGATGTACTAGATAACTCCCTTATAGATAAATATGTAAAAACAGAAGATGAGGAGTCATTCATCATGGCCCGTAAATTAATCCAAAAAGAGGGTCTAATGTGTGGAGGATCATCTGGGTCTGCCATGGTCGCAGCCTTAAAAAGTGCCGCTCAATTAAACGATGATCAGAAATGTTTAGTGATACTTCCTGATGGAATTAGAAACTATATGACCAAATTTCCAAATGATCAATGGATGAAAGACCAAGGATACGAGACCTGAGACCATTTTTGAAAGTTCTCACTCTCTTTTTAGGCACTTTTCTTATCGGATGGATAGGAAGTGTAATCTATCTATCACAAACATATCCTGATATCGAATGGGACTGGGACAACATAAAGACTAGTGACATCCACTTTCCCTTAAACTTTGCCTGGGGAACTGCAACAGCAGCCCACCAGGTTGAAGGAAATAATACAAACAATAATTGGTATGTCTGGGAGAGATCTGTCGATGACCAAGGTGTCTCTAGAATACATAATAATGATAGTTCTGGTATAGCAGCGGACCATTGGAATCGATACCTTGAAGATATTATTCTCATGAAGGATTTGGGTGTCAATCATTACAGATTCTCAATTGAATGGTCCCGAATCGAGCCACAAAAAGGATTCTATGACTTAGAGGCATTATCTCACTATCGCAAAATGTGCAAAGCATTGTTAAATGGTGGTATAACTCCAGTGGTAACCCTACATCATTTCACCCACCCCATTTGGTTTGAAAATATGGGAGCATTTGAAAATGAGGAGAATATTGACCATTTCATTCAATTCTCAGAACTAGTTTTTAATGAACTAATGAATCTTGTGCCGATATGGTGCACATTCAACGAGCCGTCTGTCTTTGTTGCTCAGGGTTACTTTAATGGAATCTTCCCACCTGGAAAGAAAGATCCCGTCCTCGCGGGAACAGTATTAGAAAATATGCTCAATGCCCATGTGAGGACCTATCACAAACTAAAATCTATTCCAGGAGCAGAAGAAAACCAAATTGGACTTGTAAAGAACATATTTCAGTTTGACCCCCATCGAAGGTGGCACCTTTTGGACTGGGCCTTCAGCAAGATACTAAATGATGTCTATACAAATGCACCTTTAGAGTTCTTGAGTACTGGAAATTCATCATTCTATATGCCTGGTATGGTTGACAATGAAATGTCAAACCCAAATGCACCAGGCTCTCTTGATTTCATTGGATTAAATTATTACTCTAGAATGCATGTCAGGGGCAGGATTAACCCGGCAGAACCTTTTGTTTTTGATACCAGAGAACAGGATATTATGACAGATATGGGATACCCGCTATATGCAGAAGGATTTTACAGGGCACTAAAAACTATCAGCAAATTAGGAGTTCCGATTTATGTGACTGAGAACGGCCTAGCAGACAACACCGACAATATCCGCCCTCTCTTTATAGAGCGGTACCTGTATGCAATGAATCAGGCTATAAAAGAAAAGATCGAAATCCTAGGTTATTTCTATTGGAGCCTGATGGATAATTTTGAATGGGCTGAGGGCTACAGTATGAAATTTGGTCTCTATGAGGTTGACCCTGTAACTAAAGATCGGAAACTCAGAAAAGGAAGCCAACCATTTATTGATATGGTTAATAAAAGAGGGGTCGATGAACGAGGCTATGTGGTAGGTGTGGGTGAGATGGCACCAGATTTCACTATGCAATATATTTCTGGAGAAAAGGTAAAATTATCTGATCTTAAAGGAAATGTCGTAGTTCTTCAATTCACTGCAAGTTGGTGCTCAGTATGTAGATTAGAAATGCCTCATCTTGAAAAAGATGTGTGGCAAGCATATAAGAATAGAGGACTCGTATTAGTCGGTGTAGATAGAGATGAGCCTTTAGATACTGTAATAAAATTTCAAAAAGAGATGGGTACGACTTATCCAATGGCACTTGACCCAGAAGCCAATATTTTTGGGCTGTTTGCTGATAAAAATTCTGGTGTGACCAGGAACATTGTAATTGATAAAGATGGTAAAATTGTTTTTCTGACAAGACTGTTCGAAGAGAAAGAATATCAAGATATGATTAAGAAAATAAAATCTTTACTTTGAGTAATTAATAGACTTGTATTGCTTCCAAAGATAATTTTTTTCATTTTTTAATTATCTAAGATAATAATTTTTGATAATAATTATCAGATTTTTGATAATTTATTTCTCCTGAAAATATGGATAATGAAAAATAGCTTATGAGATTGTTTTTGTTCTTTAACCATTTCGGTATGAGTTTAGGGTTTTTAATTAAACCTTCTTTTTTCATCTCTGATATTACGGGAATATCCTTTAAATCAATTTTCCCACAAAACAGTAGATTTAAAACATCATATTTTCCATTTACAACAATAGCTCTCAAAAAGTTGTGTACTCGTACAAGCCCGTCAAGATATACTATGTCCTTTGTAAAAGGATAGCACCCTGTAATGACACCGCCTCTAAAAATTCTTCGCGTACTTTCATATGCTTCCGTTTTAATATCAGTTTTGGTTAAAAAATAACGAAAAACTTCAATAAAATTCGCTCCCCCAATTGCCATTTGTATGCCATTTACCCGATCCATTATTCGGCACATTCTTCTAAAATCCATACACCCAGAAATAAATTCTGAAAATACTGCAAGACCCTCTTGAGTCTTTGTAAGAGTAGCATAATTAGCACCAAGAATTTTTACATCATTTTGCATACGACCGTTTAATGTCGTTGCTACATGTGTATATGCCTCATGGTTAATAAGTTGTTCAATATCATTTTGTGTAAAATTTGCATTTTCTCTAATTTTAATTGTCTTTGATGTTGCGGTTGCCCTAGCAGTAATGTCTTTTGCAATTACTACTTTGGGACATCGGTCATTAAAAAATTCTTTAATTTTTTTTTCAATCTGATTTCTTACATAGCCCGAACTCATAAAATTATTACTTTCTTGCTTTGCCTGAGATTGCTTTTCTATAATATGAGCAAAATTAGTTGCAATCTCTAATGGAGTGGTTTTCCCATCCTTTAGCCTATCTGTTGGGGTTCCGTAAATTTTTGAAGAGTGTTCAAAAAATTCGCTATTCCCGCAAGAAGTAATCAAATCCAAACCTGATTCTATATCATAGGATTTCTCTCTTAACCAATCATCAAAAGGAAGATCTCCAAGTTTCAATCTAGCTGTCTTTAATTCAGACCTTATCTCTTTATCATCAAACTTAGGATATTCCACCACTGGCAATTTCTCAAACCCAGATTGAAAAAATTCATATTTGATTGATTCGGGCCAGTTTAAAAAACGTAATATTTTTATCCTCCTACTTGTATTGTATAATAAATCAGATACTTCACAAATTCTTTTTTTGTCTTTAAGACCTAACATACTTAATCAAAGAACAACATCACCAATCAATTCATATTCATTTACTTCAGTTATTTGCACATTGCAAAACTCGCCTTTCTGCACTTTACCATTAATATGGACAATATTGTCAATGTCTGGTGAATCAAATTCAGAACGGCCAACTGATATACTTTCGCCAGATTTATCCACAATTACTTTTAATGTTTCACCAACAAACGCTTCGTTATTTTCAAGACTAATCTCATGCTGCAATTCCAGAATCTCATTTTTCCTCTGATCTTTTATTTGCCTAGGTATATCATCATTCAAATTTGCTGCGGAGGTACCATCCTCCTCAGAATATGTAAAAACACCTAACCTATCAAAACGTGTATCTTTGATAAACTCTTTTAATTCTTCAAAATTTTCTTCAGTTTCACCTGGATACCCAACAATGAGGGTAGTTCTTAAAGCAATGTCGGGTACAGCGTTTCGCAACCTAGATATGCGGTTTATTATTCCTTCTTTTCCAAGACCTCTTTTCATCGATTTTAAAATATCATCTGACGAATGTTGTATTGGCATATCTAAATAATTACATACCTTATCACATTTAGCTATGGCATCTATAATGCGTTGAGATAAGTGTGCAGGGTGTGCATAGTGTATTTTTATCCAATCAATGCCATCTAATTTATTCAATTCATAAAGCAGGTCACTAAGGTAAACTTTTTTTTTCAAATCCCACCCATATGATGTAGAGTCCTGTGCGATAATAAGTAATTCTTTAGTGCCCTTATGAATTAAATTTTCTGCCTCTGAGATGATGGATGATATAGTTCTGCTCTTTTGAAGACCACGCATCAGAGGTATACTGCAAAATGAGCATCCATTATCACAACCTTCTGCTATCTTAAGATACGCATAATGCCTTGGTGTTAATAGAGAACGAAAGAAAAGCGGGTCATCTTTAGCAAAATCTTTTCCGGTTAAGAAAGAAACGATTTGATTGTGATCGTTACTTCCAAAAATTCTATCAATTTCTGGAAGTTCTTTCTCTAATTCGTCTGGATACCTCTCTGATAGGCATCCCATCACAACAAGTTCCTTTAATGAGCCTTTTTTTTTCAGTTCTGCCGCATTTAATATAACATCTATTGATTCTTCCCGAGCAATATCAAGGAAACCACAAGTATTAATGACTACAGTATCAGCTTTTTCAATATTCTTTGTAATATTTAATCCCGATTTATTTAATCCACCTAATAATATTTCAGAATCTACCAGGTTTTTTGCACATCCTAAGCTTATCAAGTTAATTGTCTTTTTATTTTCCATAATAATAAAAACTACAAATTTTATCCCAATAAACCATTGATGTAAGCTTCTGGGTCAAATGTTTCAAAGTCAGTTAATTTTTCACCAACGCCAACGAATTTAACTGGGATTTTTAGTTGATTAAATAGGGGAAAAACAACCCCCCCCTTAGCAGTACCATCAAGTTTTGTCAATATTGCACCATCTAGATTACAATATTCATTGAATTCCTTAGCTTGGGAGATTGTGTTTTGACCAACTGTTGAATCTAAAGTTATAAATGAAGATAAATCAAAATGTGAAAACCGTTTATCTATTATTCTATTTATTTTGTCTAACTCTTGCATGAGATTTTTATTTGTTTGAATACGACCAGCAGTGTCAATTATTACTAAATCAGATTTATTTGCATCTGCAGATTCCAAACCATCAAAAACAATTGAGGCTGGATCTTTTGTTTTTTTATTATAAACTAATTTAGTTTTGGCTTTCTCACTCCAAATCTTTAATTGTTCCACTGCTGCTGCTCTATATGTATCTGCAGCGACAAGTGTGACATCATATCCTAAACTTTTATAAAAGTAAGAAAGTTTTGCTGCAGAAGTTGTTTTACCAGAGCCATTGACACCTACAATTAAATTTATCGTTGGTAATTTTTCTATATTTACATCATTAAGTTTGGGCAGAAGTGATTGCAATTCTTTTCTAATTTTATCTTTAAAGCCATCTGCTGGATACGTCCTTGCTATGTCAATAATTTTATTGACTAAATCATATCCTATATCAGATAGAAATAACTGCTCCTCAAGTTGCTCTAGCTCATTATCAGATATATTTTTTTTTGATAGTCTATCTAATAAGGATTTCATACCAATCCTCGAAGTTTTAAGAGCATTAAAAATATTATTAATCATTTCTTTTATCTCTAATTGACTCTATGAAATCACTTAAATATTGTACCATACTAATTAGCAGTAATATGGAAGCTGCATATATAGACGTCATTTTCAGCCAAGGCAGTGCAGTAAATTCAAATATATGTAAAAAAACCCCCAAAGCAGTTATGCCTGTTGCCCATTTACCCCACCAATTTGCATGTAAAAGCATATAGCCATAGTTCATGCAATAAATTGCGAAAGAAGCAATAACCAAATGCCTAAATAAATAAAAGTAAAAGAACCATTCTGGAAATCTATTTGTACCAACTAGATAGACTAGAACAGAAATAATAACAATGAAATCTGCAGCTGGATCGATCCATTTGCCAAAGTGAGTTACTGCATGTGCTCTTCTTGCAAAATAACCATCTAAAGCATCTGAGAGTATTGCTATGAGAATTAATATACCTGTAATCCAGTTCCATTTAGGATAGGCCATTGAATAGATGATAGGAATCGCAGAGAATGCTCTGAATAAACTAATTAAATTTGCAAGTGTTAAGACCCTAGTAGGGTCACTTATAATCCTATCTTTGAACGTTAATTTTTTTTTCTGATTCAAAATTTACTTTCTCATAATTCTTAGTATCTAAATCTACAACTTGGTCACAAGTATTGATTATAAAATCTCTATCATGTGAAACAATAATCATATGATAGTGTCTCATACATTCACTAAGATATAATCTTAACTTTTTCTTTTGATTCCATCCTAATCCAAAAGTTGGTTCGTCTAATATTAAAATTTTAAAACGACAATGTGTAAATAATACAATCAAGAATATTCTTAACAATGCCCAAGGAAGGTCTATTGCTTTTTTATCTTCAATCTGCTCCCATTGTATACCAAATCTTTTTAAGCATTTTTTAAAGGTATTATCCAAATCTTCATCAAAAATTTCATTATTCTTAAGATCAATGAAAAATTCATTTACTGTTTTGAGTAAAATCAAGTTCTCCGGAAATTGGTCTACATAACCTATAGTAGGTTTGTAATCTATATCCACACTCACATTTACTTTCCCATCTGATGGTTCAAGGTCATAAAAAAGCAACCCAGCTAAAGTTGTTTTTCCAGAACCATTATCCCCCACTAATCCAAGCGATCTGACATTTGATATTTTTAAACTATAATTATTAAAGATATTGCGAGAATTTTGATATTTAAAAACTAAACCTTCTATACTTAAGCATAGTAACCCCTTTGGTATTATTATGTTATCATATTTACTTGGAATGAAGGTTGTGATTTGATTTAATGAATTCAGTGTCATCTCCCATTTGGCATCACCATATTCGAGATCTTCTTTTAAAGAAGTAGCCCATATGATTATAGCATTTGATTTTTCTGCACATTCCCGAATTGTATTTACATAGTCTTTCTTATTTTCATCAGAAAGAAAGGATAAACCATCATCAATTAAAATCACTTCACGATTTGATTGCAAAGCTGTTATGAGATTGAGTTGTTCTTTTTCGCCACCGGATAAATAGCCTGGATTCATATCAGGATTAATATATTCAGGTAAGAATTCTAAACCATTGTCTAAAATATTTTTAAGCTCATTGGGCTCAAGTTGAATACATTCTCCAGAAAATGTAATTTCATTTCCGATAGTAGATGCAATAATTTGATGGTCAGGATTTTGATAAACTCGATATGTATGCAAACCGCATTTATCCATTTCAATATGAAAATTTAAATCTTTTTTCTTGATATCCTTCCCTTGTAAAAAATCTAAAAGGAGACTTTTCCCTGACCCACTCTCACCGTAAATAATATTAATTCCTTTAATAAAACTGTACATTTGTTTATTTGATTTGAATTTTTTAAAGTGAATTGTTCCTGAAATTTCAATCATTTAAAATCCCGTTAACAATTTTATCAGCTGAGCCTTGATTTTTAAAAATGACATGTGATGCTGCATGACCAGATATTCTAAGGTATTTTTCATCTAAGATAAGTTTTTCCATTCGATTTACAAATTCATATTTGTTTTTTACGCAAAACCCACCACCGCTACTAATTAGCTCTATAGCTTCGTGCGCATGATTATGCTTTGGCCCAAAGAGTACCGGTATGCCTGCGACTGCAGGCTCCATAACATTGTGAATACCACGACCAAATCCGCCTCCAACATAGGCAATAATACTCTCCCAATATAATTTTGAAAGAATACCAACAATTCCTAAAATAACCAATCTCTCAGAAGGAAGACTTATGTCAGTTTTTTTTCTAAAAACACTTCCTACATAATTCATCTCTTTGAATTTTGCTTTGACTCTAGTTATTTCATTTGTCGTTGGCTCATGAGGTACATAAAGAATTTTAAGATCTTTGTGAGAATCCATTAATTCGGTTAAAGCTGGAATAATTATGTGTTCTTCTTCTTTGTGTATGCTACCAATAATAATACGTTTTGTTCTTTTTGAAAGATTCATTGTGTGCTTATCATTTAGTGATAATGATTTTTCTAGAACATAATCATAACGTGGATTACCAAGTACTTTTATAATTGGTGAAAATTTTTTTCCAATCATTTTACTTAAATTGTAAGAATCATTTTCATCAATCACATATATTGAGGACAATGAACTATGGATTAAACGTGCAAATAATTTCTTAGGGTACCATAAAGCGTGATTTTTTTCAGAAAATCTTGCTGCAAACAAATTAGAGTGAATTCCTTTATGCTCAGCTACCCAAACTAAGTTGGGCCACAAATCGTATGAAGAAAATATAATTTTTTTTGGTTTTATAATATTGATCGCAAATAAGACACTCCAAAAAAAGTCTAGAGGTATGTAAACCTTTAAACTAATTGCAGAGCTATAAGAATTATCATAACCAGATGGTGAAGAAAAACTTACAATATTTTCGATACCATTATCTATTTTCTTCAACTTTTCCATAATTGGTAACGCTTGGTAATACTCGCCAAGACTAGCTACGTGAAACCAATATATATTTGCATTTGGATTAGTTTTATTGAAGTAGTTTTTTAATTTATTTTTTGACCGAAATCTCCCGATTAATGATTCTCTTAATTTCTCATTAAATAGTGACGCAAATAAAGCGATTAAAAAAAGAACTGGATAAAGAAAGCAATTATAGAAAATAATGAAAAATAATTTCATCAATGCGATTCTATCTGCATCTGTCTGAGTACATCTTCTGGCTCAATATTATCCATACAATACTGTTTCTTTCTGTAGCAAGGAGAACTTCCATTTTGGGAGCATGGTCTACACCATATATCCTTTTCTACTAATTTTGAATCAGGATGGATTACATCTGCTCCGGTTTCAGATGATGTGGGACCTAATATGATCGTTACTTTTTTTTTCATAGCTTCAGCTGCATGAACAAGACCTGTATCGCTCCCTAAAACATATTTCGCATTGGCTATGATTGCCAAAGCCTCTCTGATATCTGTCTTACCTGAAATATTAATCGCATTATCTAAATTATTACCGATTTCATCACAAATTATATCCATTTTCGACCCAACTAAAACACTTGGCATTCCAATTTCATTTAGTGTCTTAACATATTTTTTTGCTTCCCATTGTTTTTGGTGCCAAGCAGCACCGGGAATGACTACTATATAATTATCTATGATTCCTGATCTTAATAATCTTTGCTTAGCTTTTTGTTTTTCAAATTGGCTAACCGATAAATATGTTTCTGGTATGGTCCTATTTTCATTCAAGTTTATTCCAAGGTATTGATGGTACATAAATCGAGTGTTAAATCCTTTCTCAAATAAATTGGTATGAAGATAAAATAATAAAGCTCGTTTAAGCCTTGGTTTTTTTAATTGGTGTATAATACTTTTTCTTGATTGGGAAATTATCATGTTAGAGCGTATTGAATTATGCAAATCATAAATTATATCATATTTATTTTTAACAATATACTTCCCGTATTCCCATATATATTTCATAGATGCTTTATGATTTATTGATAATAAGCAATCAATGTCAGGATGAAATTCCAATAATGGAGCAAATTTCTCAAGCGTCAAAAAGGATATCTGTGCATTAGGGTATAATGTTCTGATAGTTCTTAACGGAGATGTGGCTAATACTATATCACCAATCGAACTAAACCTGACAATCAAAATTTTTTCAACATTCATTTTTATTTAACTCGATTAACGTTAAACCCTACGAGATCAACCAGAGATTGCTTAATGACTGAATTAGGATAAGATGAGATAGAATCAATTGCTCTGTTTGAAAAATCATCAAGCTTATTTTTAGCATAATCAATACCGCCAGTTTCTTCTACCATATGATATATTTTTTTTAGTATATGCCCATCTTTTCTTTTTTTATTTAAAAGTTTATTTAATAATCGATACTGTGATCGCGTCATATTATTTTTTGAAAATATAAGCGGAAGGGTCCACATATTTTTTTTTACATCTCCTCCACTATTTTTTCCCGTATCGCTTTCATTCCCTAAGATATCAAATAAATCATCTTTTATTTGGAATGCCATACCTAAATATTGTCCAAATGAGTGAGTAGACTGCCTATCTTCTTCTAATTTGGATGTTGTAATCGCACCTAGCTCGCAGCTTGTAGCAATCAATGATGCAGTTTTTTGATTAATCATGTCAAAATAAATACTTTCTGTCATTGTTCGTGTAATACTTTTTTCAATTTGAAGAATCTCACCTGCACTTAATTTTTCTGCTGTGGTTGATATTTGTTTTAATGCATCAAAATCATTTAATCGAACCATATTAATTAAAGCTTTACTCAAAATAAAATCTCCCATTAAAACTGATAGCTTATTCTTCCAAACCTTATTTATCGATGGTCTGCCCCTCCTCAAAGTAGCATCGTCAACCACATCATCATGAATTAAAGTTGCAATGTGTAATAATTCCATCATTGCTGCTGCTCGATAGCTGTTTGGGGTAGGTTCTCCACAAAGTCTTGAGGATAGTATAGTGAGAATAGGACGAATATTCTTGCCTCTGTTCTTGATGATATATTTTGAGATTGAATTAATTAGACGTACCTCTGAACTCAGAGCATTATCAAACTCTAATTGGAATTCTTTTAAGTCGTTCTCTATTGGCTTACAAATTTTTTTTAATGTAATTAAATCTTGATGCATAGTAATAAAAAATACTCTTATAACTTTATGATATTCAATTAGCTTTTCTCTTATTTACTAACCAAGAAACACCTATGCTAATTTCATATAACAAGACTAATGGTATTGACATTATCAACATAGATATTGGATCAGGTGGGGTAATAAATGATGATAAAATCATAATAACCACTAAAGAATGTTTTCTATAATGCCTCATAAATGCAGGCGTCAAAACACCAATTGCGGATAATAAAAGCGAAACAACGGGAAGTTGAAATATCAGTCCTGAACCCATCAACAACCAAGTTAAAAAACTGAAATAATATTGAATCGAAAAATTATTTTCAACATGAGGAGCAGCTATCCCACTAAAAAACTCTAAGGAGAATGGAATCAAAACTAAATAACCGAATATTATACCAGAAACAAAAGATGTGAAAGCAAAGAAAACAAAAGGCAAAGCAAATTGCTTTTCATTAACTTTTAAGCCGGGTGCAACAAAACTCCATAACTGGTACATTAAATATGGTAATGAAATTATAAATCCAGAAATAAATGATATGAACCATTTTATCAAAAACATACTTTGAACCTGCAAAGATTGTAAAACTATTGGATTACTAGTTTTTGTTGTAGGAAATAGTAGAAATACTAAAATTTTATCAATATATCCAAAAGATAAAATCGAGAAAATTATTATTGCGACCAGAGATCTAACTAGCCTCCATCTAAGTTCCTCAAGATGGTCTAAAAAACCCATTTCCGATGCATCATCATTCCCCATTCTTGGAATCATCCAATAATTTTTTTGCCATTGAATGTGGCACTTTAGAAATTTGATTTATTTTTTTGGTTAGGCTTTTTAGGAGATTAATTTTTTCAGATGACCAAAATGATTTTTCTAATTCTTCTCTTACTAGGATAGCAACGCGCTGTCTAAATCTCTCCAATCGTTTTCTATCTAAGTATCCTTCTTGAGACATTTTACCAATATGAGATTCGATACCTGAAAACAATTCACGAATTCCTTCTTTTTGGGTTCCAATTGTATTAAATATTGGTGGTTCAAGTTTTTGATTAGAAGGGAAAAAATGCAAAATATTTTTTAGCATCGTAGATAATCTTTTTGCACCGTCCCGGTCAGATTTATTTATCACAAAAATATCTGCAATTTCAATCAATCCGGCTTTCATCATCTGAACCTCATCTCCTGATTCTGGTACTAGAACCACAATACAAACATCAGCAGCCTTCGCTATATCATGTTCGTTTTGCCCAACACCTACAGTTTCATATATCACATAGTCTTTTCCACTAGCAGATAATATGTCCCCTACATCTTGCGTTTTTCTTGCAATACCTCCTAAGTCACCATTGCTTGCCATGCTACGAACATAAACTCTATCATCCCAAGGGTATTTATTCATTCTTACTCTATCACCTAATAATGAACCTCCTGTAAATGGACTCGTAGGATCGACGGCTATAACTCCAACGGATTCATTCTTTTGTATAATGCGTTCAATGATTGCATTTGTGATAGTACTTTTACCGGCACCAGGAGGACCTGTAATACCTATTCTTTTTGTTCTAATTGATGCGGGGTATAGTGAATCTAACAGTGATTTTGAATTGGATTCATCATTCTCTATGATAGTAATTGCCTTTGATATCGATCCATGGTCATTATTGATAACACCCTGGATAAGGGAATGAATCATTTAAGAATCAAACTCCTTGATGAAACTCTTGTAGTCAAGAATTATTAGTTCTTTACCTTCTCGTTCAATAAAATTTTCTTTTTCCAAGATGCTTAACGCCCTAGAGACAGTCTCTCTAGATGTACCTGCCATATTAGCAATATCTTGCTGAATGGGAATTTTAGGAATGCTTACCTGTCCATTTTTGATTTTCCCTTGTTCATCTGCAAATCTTATGATGCAAAGAGCAATTCGCTTTTCTGCATCACTTAACGATAAGCTGGTTATTTGTCTATCACTCTTTCTAATGCGTCCAGCCATTTCTTTTAATAATTGAATAGCAATCTGAGGATAATTATGTAATACGATTAAAAAATCTTCTCTGTCTAGTGTCAGGACTTGAGTCTTTTCCAAAGCTATGACATTTGCGGACCGTGATTCTCCATCTAGTAGAGACATTTCACCAAAAAAATCACCCTCATTAAGCATTGCAAGTATTACCTCTCTACCATCTTTACTTAGTCTTGTAACTTTCACACTACCTTCAAGAACAAAAAAACATTGTTCGCCATCTGAATCCTCCATGAAAATATAATTACCATTTTCATATAGACGGGTTACCATTTTATCAGCAATGTAGCCCAACTCTGTTTCCTTCAAATCCCAAAAAAGCGCTACAGATCTTAGTAGTTCAATTTTCTTCATATTGTAAAGATACCACTCATATATATCTTTTCAAATTTTATATATGCAAAAAATATATAATCAATGGTTGTTTTAATAGAACAAAAATTAAGTAAATTTAAACAATTAAGAGATTATTGACATTGGAATTAAAGCAATTGTAAAATTGCCGGCTTCAAATAATAGGAAAATCAGAATAATGGACAGACACCCTCAACAAATAAAAAGAGAAAGACAAGATAAAAAAAGGCGGGCAAGAAACATTGATCGCTTATCAAGGCTAAGGACAAGTATGAAGAATATGCTTTCCACTACTTCTAAAACTGATGCAGAAAAGATGCACAAAGATACAACAAAAATTATTGACAAAGCAGTAAGTAAAAATTTAATTCATAAGAACACAGGTGCCAGGCGTAAATCTCAAATTTCAAAGCACCTTAATTCACTCAGCTGATTAGCCCTCTGATAATTGATAGTTGGGAGCTTCCTTAACAATCCTAACTTCATGAGGATGGTTTTCTTTCAATGCCGCAGAAGTAACTTGCAGCATTTCTGCTTCTTTCCCAAATTCATCAATCGATAAGCAGCCACAATATCCCATCGAAGACCTAATTCCACCCACTAATTGATGAATTGTATTACTAACCTTTCCTCTGTAGGGTACCATTCCTTCAATTCCTTCTGGAACTAGTTTCGTTTCCTCCAAACTATCTTGGAAATATCTATCACCACTTCCTCTTTCCATTGCTCCAAGTGAACCCATCCCTCTATATGCTTTATACTGACGTCCTTCATATAATATTGTTTCGCCTGGACTTTCATCCATCCCAGCAAGTAAACTCCCTAACATAACAGAGTTTGCTCCAGCTGCTATTGCCTTAGCAAGATCACCACTATATCTTAATCCACCATCAGCAATAACTGGCATGTTGAACTGTCTTGCCACATCAACTGATTCCATTATAGCTGTTAATTGGGGTACTCCAACACCTGCGATTACTCTTGTAGTGCAACTAGCACCTGCTCCGATACCTACTTTTACACAATCTACACCTGCATCTATCAATGCTTTAGTTCCATCACCAGTAGCAACATTTCCAGCAATAATATCAGTATTTGAATTTTCATTTTTCAACTTTGAGATTGCATCCAATACTCCTTTGGAATGACCATGCGCAGTATCGATTACTAAAGCATCAACATCTGCATTCTTAAGTTCCTTAGCCCGTTCAAAGGTATCACCTGAAATACCAATTGCAGCTGCTACACGTAACCTTCCATTTGAATCCTTACAAGAATTTGGGAAGTCCTGTTTTTTTTGAATGTCTTTAACGGTGATAAGGCCTTTGAGATTATATTGTTCATCTACAACAAGTAATTTTTCTATTCGATGTTTTTGAAGGATATCTTTTGCCTTATCAAGTGATGTGCCTTCAGGAACTGTTACTAACCCCTCCGATGTCATGCAATCTGATATTGGTAGTCCATCATTTGTCTCAAAACGTATGTCTCGGTTCGTTATTATACCAACTAGGCGATTATTCTCAGTCACTGGTAATCCACTAATTTTATATCCTGCCATTACTTTTTTTGCTTCACTAATAGACATCCCTTGATCAATTGTTACAGGATTTAAAATCATACCACTTTCAGAGCGTTTCACTCTATCCACCATCTTTGTCTGGGCACTAATTTTTAGATTCTTATGTATGACGCCAATTCCACCTACCCTTGCGATGGCAATTGCCATTTCATACTCAGTTACTGTGTCCATCGCTGCACTTAAAATAGGTATGTTTAAATCTATATTATTTGTCAAACGTGTTTTAAGATTTACATCCCTTGGTAAAACAGAAGATTTTTTTGGTACTAATAGTACATCATCAAAGGTAAAGGCTTTTTCAAATGGCGGACGATTTTTCACTATTACTCCAAGTTAATTGATTTTGAAACATTACTCAAAAGGTCACCAGAGATAATGAGCTTAACTATGTTTCTGATTTCTGATGAAAGAGGTCTATCACCTAAATCATATTTGCAATGCTGGTTCAATATTTTTAAAACTGGCGCTGTCCCTTTGCCAGGGTTTAAATTTTTTGATATTATATTATTTGCTGCACCAGCAACTAGCATTTCTATCGCCATTATGTTACAAACATTTTCTTGGATATGAAAAAGCTTATAACCAGCCCAAGGTGCCATGCTTACAATGTCTTCTTGCCCTCCCGATGTTGGTAAGGAATCCACGCTCGCAGGGTGTGATAATGTTTTATTTTCCGATACAAGTGCAGTAGCTGTAACATGGGCTATCATATAACCTGACTCAAGCCCTGGTTTCTTAGCTAAAAATGGAGGTATGCCCCGATTAATTCCTTTCATAAAAAAATGGCATCTACGCTCAGATATCGCTCCAATCTCAGAAAACGATATGCCCATCATATCAAGAGCGTGCGCAATGTGTTCTCCGTGGAAATGTCCCGAGTTCATTATAGACCCATCATCCATTATGACTGGGTTATCGCTTACACTATTAATCTCCCTATCTATTAACTTAACCGCACCATAAAATGTATCTCTACAAGCACCATGAATATGCGGTATGCACCGAAAACTGTATGGATCTTGTACCTTACCGCAATTACTATGTGAACTAACAATCTGGCTCTGGGATAGAATTGCAAATACATTTTTCGCCGAGTGTTTTTGTCCGGGATGTTCTTTTAATAAATGTATGTTTTTTTTGAATACTTTTCTACTAGCCAAACTATTCTCTACAGAAAGAGCACCTGCAATATCAGCAATTTTCAAAATGTTTTCACCATCGAGGCAAGCCTTGATTGCAATAGCAGTGCATACCTGCGTCCCATTAATCAAACTCAAACCTTCTTTTGGCATTAGCTTGATTGGCTTCAATCGCAATTTTTTAAGAACTGTATTGGTCTGAACCAGCTTTCCTTTGTAAAAAACCTTTCCCTCTCCAATAAGTGTTACAGCCATATGTCCAAGGGGTGCTAGGTCACCGCTTGCACCAACAGAGCCTTTTTGTGGAATGAATGGTAGTATGTCTTTATTTAGGTACAAAATAAGTCTATTTACCAATGAAAGACTTACACCACTATAACCTTTTGAATAAGTTAATATTTTTAAGAATAGAATTATACGAACAATTCCTAAATCAAGTGGTTTTCCTATGCCTGAAGTATGACTTTTCACCAGATTAATTTGTAGTCTTTCTTGGTCCCCTTTATTTATGGAAATATTACTCAATTTACCAAATCCTGTATTTACCCCATAAATGGTGGTACCTGCATCAAGTGCGGAACAGAGATGAGTATATGCTTTATCGATTCTCTTTTTAGAACTTTTAGAAATGGAAACCTTTACAGGTCCCTTTAAAAAGGATAGAAAGTTTTTATATGAGATTTTTTTATTTGATATGACTATGGTTTCCATCAAGGAATTTAGAGGTTTTTATTAAACCATTCCAAAGATAGAAATTAATCACTTTAATGAATCTAATTGTGAAAATGTAATCATTTCTGCCGGTATCGCATCACTAATAATTCTACCATAACGCTTAAGGACAACACGATTATCTAAGCATATGAATTTTCCCGAATCATAGCTTGTTCTTATTAACCTACCAAAACCTTGCCTAAATTTTATGGTAGCTTCGGGTAAACTATAATCAATAAAACTATTCCCACCCATTTTATTGACAAAAGCCGAGTATGACTTTACCAACGGTTCACTTGGAACATCGAATGGTAATTTAACAAGAACTAGTGTTTCCAAAAGATTACCAGGAAAATCTACCCCCTCCCAAAAGCTATTTGTCCCAAACAATATACCATTTGATTTTTGGTGCATTCCTTTTATGATGGAAGGTCTAGATGCTCCACGGAACTGTGCAAATAGAGGTAAACTTCTGCCTTCTGGCCTGGACCTAATGTATTTCGCTGTATCTGTTAAAGTATTAATTGAAGTAAATAATACCATAATCCTATTGTTAAATGTTTTATGTAGATGCAAAACTACTTGTCCAATACCCTCTGGCGAATTTGAAATTTCCCGTGAACCGCCATACTGATAATAGGTTACCTGCTCATTATAATGGAAGGGGCTATAGAATTCTTTGGTTACCACATCCCCTATATCATCAAGACCTATGCGACGTAAATAATATTCAAACCTTTCCTGTATCTTCAGAGTAGCAGATGTTAGTACACAAGTATTGATTTTTTCAAAAAATTCATTACGTAATGTATATGAAATATCAATAGGTGATGCATATAGTGAAACAATTAGATTATTCCTATTAGATCCGGATTGGCGCTTGTATATTCCTTCCATCCAATACACCCACCCCATATCTTGATTTTCAGTTAACATGATTAATGTTCCAATCAAGCCATTAACGACCTCTAGTCCTCTTTCCACAGCAGTATGCAGAATTGGATAATCAAGTTTTTTAGAATCAATTTCTAAAATTATTTTTTCAATTTTTGTTAATTTCAATATGATATTTTCAAGAGCCTGTTTCATTCCCCTTAATTCTAATTCAATTGGAGCGTGTGCCTTACTAATGTTCCCAAATATCGGTTGATTTTGATAAACACTAGATTCAGAGAAGCTATTTTCATTCTCTTGGGCAAGTCCTTCCATCATTTTTTTCAAGAAAGACTTTGCCTCATGAACAGCATCTTTTAAGTGGTCTCTATCTTCACCAATCTCAGAGTTTATTTCTTTTAATGATTCAATAATGTTATTCCAACGAGCTGAGCGTGGATATGATGGATCAATACTCTGGAGTTGATACAAAACTTGGTTTTCATCCCAGACTACTTTGAATTGATCATATGCGGATTTCATCAAATTATGTGCTTCATCAATGATTACAGCATTATGCTCTGGAAGCAATCCCTTTTGGATGATATTCGTCATCAAAAGAGAATGATTAACTACAATTAACTCAGCCTTGTATATGGCTTTTTTTAATTTCCCATAAAAACATCCATCAGTGCGATTGCATATTGGACCTGTACAAAATCCTGCTTCACTAGATATTAATGAACTCAACCACATCCTGCGACTATTGAAAAAACCTGAGCACTCTCCAAGATCGCCTGTTTTTGTCCAATACAACCAAAAATGAATCGGTATCAAAGCCTCAAGGTCATTCATATCTAATGTCTTTGCATCCGCTAAAAGCCAATTAAATCTAGTCTTACATAGGTAATTTGTTCTTCCTTTAAGTAGGACAGCTTTTATTGGTACGTCCATTGCTTCAGCAAGCATAGGTAAATCCTTATGAAACAACTGATCTTGTAGATGCTTGGTATAACAAGCAATTATTGTTGGTCCATCATTTTCAAAATTTTCCGAGTGTTTGATTCCGCCAAATAAATAAGCCATTGATTTACCAAGACCTGTTCCTGCTTCTATCACTGCCTTGGTCTTTCTATCATTTATTATATCATCAACCAGCTTAGCATATCTTTCTTGATTTGGACGGTTCTCAAAATTTGGATGTGAATTAGATAACTGACCATTCACCCCAAAGACAATTTCAGATGAAATATCTTGGATATGATTATTCCCATTATGGCGATATGTGTTTGAACCGAGTGATTTAGATTCGTCAAAGGCATTTAGTCCAAAGCTCATGTCTCCAAGTTTTGCAAGCACATTTCCAAGATCAACATATAATTTTTGATTGGGTATCTTAGAGCCTTTTATCATACTGTTTACGTTTGAAATAATTTCTAATGGATACCTTGATACTTCCTTAAGCAGCTCTAAAAATATGAAGCCTGTATTTTCAGCATCATTTTCTGCTCTATGCGCCCCATCTGAGGATAATTCAAAATAATCAGATAACGCACTCAAATTAAAAACAGGCTGGTCAAACAATACACTACGTGCAAGTTGCAAGGTATCATATTGCGCATTTTTTATTTCTTCACTACCAGCTAGATTGCTTAATTGTGATAAAAATTTTATATCAAAGTGAATATTATGCGCAACCAGTGGCATCTCTCCAATAAAACTTATTAGCTCACCAACAATTTCTTCTTCTTTTGGTGAGGAGACAACCATAGAGTTTGATATCCCTGTAATCTCAGTAATATGATTTGGTATATCTATTTGAGGGTTTATTAGTTCTACATAACGATCAGATACTTTACCATCGATGAATTTTATTGCAGCAACTTCAATTATTTTATCTCTACCTGGGTCAAGACCCGTGGTCTCAAAATCAAATGCAATGAAATTCGATAGATGAAGGCTTTGTAATAGTTCTTTGATTTCCAATAATTAAACCAAGTCTAGGAAAATAAAATTTTAAAATAGAACATTGGGTTTGACAAGGCACCTCTAGCATCCTGATTTGATAACATCCCTGAAATTATTTCTTGTACATCATAATTTCTTTGTGCACGATCAATAACAAAATTTAACAAAAAACTAGACCTGGCAAGTTTTTGAAGTTTCGTACTCGTGCCAAGCTCACCACCTAATTCTTCCCAGAGTAGGTAATCATATTCTTGAAAAACTTCTGAGGAGAAATTACCGCTTCTGATGGCTTTTTGCGCTATCATAGTTGCATACTTTGCTGCTACCATTGCATTGCCAATTCCTTCTCCAGTAAATGGGTCTACTAATCCCGCCGCATCTCCAAGCAACATATAACCATTGCCGTAATTTTTCCTTTTTATGCTTCCAAGTGGTAGATTCCATCCTATGGGCCTTTCAAGAGGTCTGGCGTTAGCAAAACGGTCTCTGAAATATTTTGATTTAGTAATCTGCATTAATATTTCTGGCAAAGTCCTGTCTTCCTTCTTCGCATCATGCTTACTTAAACCTAAACCAATATTTGCCCTATCACTCCCTGCTGGGAATAACCAAAAATATCCAGGCTTTACTTCATTAACATAGTGTAGTTCAATTTGATCGGTAAGCCCTTTAACTCCTTCATAGTAACACCTAATAGCGATACCAGTATTTTTCATATCCATTTCATAAAGAGCAAGTTTACGAGCAACAATTGAATTTGGGCCATCACAACCCATAACTATTGGTGCGTAAAAACTCTCTTCATTGCCATCCAAATCTACTCCTCGAATTCCATTAATTTGCTTCCCATCAAACAAGATTTCTCTTACTTTAAACCCTTGACGATTATCACATATATCTTTAGCTTTTTGAAACAGAAAATTATCAAAAATTTTTCTTGGAATAACATAACCTTTCGTGATGTGTTTAGCATTAATCCCACTGTCGAGTTTTATGTCAAACTGACTATGGCTCGGGCTACCAAAAGTTATTCTGTTTATGTGAGAGCCATCTAACTCCTCTACTTCCTTGATTAGACTCAATTCTCGCAAAACTTTTACTGTTTTACCTGATAGTGCGTCGCCACACGTCTTATCGCGAGGGAACACTGCCTTATCAAGTAAAAGAGATTTCAATCCTAGCCTGTGAGCATATAAAGCAGCTGTCGCACCAGCAGGACCTGCACCTACAATAATTAAATCATACATTTTCTTCTTCTAAAAAATCAACACCAAATGAAGGATAAACTATACCAAATCTGAAGTAATTAACTGTCCTAATGAAAAAAAATAATAGAGCAAGAGGAATAATAAACCATGGCGCGAGAACACAAAAAAACATTGCAAAAGTAAAAATAGGATAAAATCTTGCTCTTTGTAAATGTCTAACATGGTTTGGCCAAATAAGAGCAATTATAGAATATGGAATAGCGACAGCCGAGGCAGTACTTGCAACCGGATCTTCAAAAGATATGCTTACCATTATTGAAATAAACATACTGATAATAGACAAAGAGAAATATAATGGTTTATTTTCCCATTCATAATTATTCCAGACACCCTTTTCTTTATCTAAAACCAAAGTGAATTGAAAAACGATTAGGCAAGAGAAAAATGCCATCATATAGTACGACAAGGAGAAAATAACATTAGACAGGTATAATTCTTTTAATAAACTATCTTTTTCTGATTGAAAAAAAGTGAAATCAAGATAGCCAAAAATAAATAAAAGAGAGGCTATCATTAGATGTAATATAATCTCTCTAACTGATAGAGTCTTGGTGCCAATGAGCCAAAGTTTTTTTGGACGTAAATAACTTAGGAAAAGAAATGATGCTACAATGAGCTTAAATAAACCAATCATCCAACCATTCCATTCCCAATATACATATCTATTCTGAAAATCCATTGATGTTACAATACCACTGACAGTTAGGGTCCATATTGTGAATAACTGAATCAATCCCAATGAATCTATTTTTTCACCAATATGAATGAAATATTCTTTCCACTTTACATATGTTCCACTATTTACAGGAACAATCTTTTCAATAATCATTAAATCATCCTATAATCGCACTACCTGTGAAAGTTTCAATCAATTCATTAAGCAATATGAAACCCGCAACGCCTGCAGCAATAATTAAAAATATTTTGACTAGTGATTTGTCTTTTTCTTCGTTTATTATATGAGTTCCAAATTCTGATAAAAAAGAAGGAACTCCCCACTTAAATAGTATGAACAATGCAGTCATCATACCCCCAAATGGAAGCATATATTTTGAAGAAAGATTATCCATAACATCAAAAAATGTTTGCCCAAGATAATTCTGAAATGTACTACCAAAATATTCAGCAAGATTAACACCGCCTCCCATAGACAAAGAGCAAAATACACCAACGAGTGTTATGATAATACCAAATTGAATGGTTGCACGGTTTCGCGTCCATCCTTTTTGATCAATAAAATATGCAGTCACCACTTCAAGAATGGATATTGCAGATGTAAGAGCAGCCATAAATAAAAGAGAAAAGAATATTGTCCCCCAAATAGACCCATATGCTAGTTGAGGGAAAATGGAAGGTAGAATATAAAAAATAAGTCCTGGCCCGCCAGCTGGGTCTGCACCTGCTGCGAATACACTTGTAAATATTGCGACACCTGCAAGTAATGCGATCGCAGTATCAAGTAGAATAACCCATAGAGCAGAATTCAACAGATTCTGATCTGTTTTAAGGTAACTTCCGTAAGTAATCATTGTACCCATACCCAGACTCAATGTGAAAAATGAATGCCCCAAGGCAAGCACGATCGCAGAAGCAGTAAGCGCTTCAAATCTTGGGAAAAAAAGAAATTTTAATCCTTCGACACCTCCTGGCAAGGTTAGACCTCTTAAGGCAAGAATAAAAAGAAGAGCAATAATTATCGGCATCATTATCTTTGACCAATTTTCTATACCATCCTTTACTCCTTTTATGATAACATAAACACACAGGGACATAAATATGACCTGGAAAATTACAGGGCTCCAGGTAGAGCCAATAAAAGCCACAAAGAGATCTTTTGCTGAATCTGGATTCCCATTTAGTACATTAAACCCACCTGAAATGGATATGAAAATGTATTTAAGAATCCATCCACCAACAACACCGTAAAATGAAAGGATAACAAAGGCCGAAGCCACTCCTAAAAACCCTACCCACTTCCAATTTGAGTGAGGTGCTATTTTCTCAAAAGCTCCTACTGGGCTAAGCTGCGTGCTTCTTCCTATAGCAAATTCAGCTATGACTATGGTTAATCCCACTACAAGAATACAAAGTAGATACACAATTGTAAATGCTGCACCTCCATTCTCTCCAGCTATGTAAGGAAATTTCCAAATATTGCCTATGCCAACAGCAGACCCTGAGGCTGCCAATATGAATCCAAGTCTTGAACCCCACTGTTCTCTATTGCGCATATTAACTCCGAATTTTATTTTTTTCTTGTAAAGGGCTTTTCATTTGATCATCAAACGAGTGGAGGTGAGCATCAACGACTGCGTCAATCATAGCATAGACGTATATAAAACCCATCCACCATACATATTTATTTCTCTTTTCTAAGTACCTATGTCTCGGAAGTGGATAATCATTTTGGTCATAATTATCATATTTCATCTTATTAGTTTGCCAAGAAGAATATGCAGCATACTCCAGCCCTAAAATCAACGCGCTTTTTAACCATTTACCATTATATGCCTGTCCCATACCTGGGATGAGAGATAAATAAAGCGCTTTTTTAGGATTTTTATCATCAATAGTGGTTGTATCCTGTGCCTTGATAACTGCAATAATAAAAATACAAAAAATTATTAACCGAATCCACATCACAACTTCGTTTCTGCGATACAATCAATCTCAACAAGTGCAGCTAAGGGTAATTGGGATACTTCTACAGTGGATCTTGCAGGATAATCAATATCTCCAAAAAATGTTTGAAAACCTCTATTAACATGAGGAAAATCATTCATATCTACTAAGAAAACCATCAATTTTACGATTGCAGTTTTGTCTGTACCCGCTTCTTTCAGTATTGCATCTATATTTTTAAATACCATGCTAACCTGAGATTCAATCCCCCCATCAACAATTTTTCCAGTATTGTGATCAATTCCAACTTGCCCACTAGTAAAAATAAAACCATTTGATTCAATAGCCTGGTTATAGGTTCCAATTGGTTTCGGGCTATTTGAAGGATTAATTACTCTTTTCATTTTTAATTAAAATTTATCTTCAAGACAAATACAGGGTAATCCAACATCTGGATTGAGTTCACGATACGCTTCTCCATCAAATTTTCTTAGAAAAAACTCACCAACTGCTGCAATTGTCGTTTCAAATAAATGGCCTCCAACGGTATTCATTTCATGATCAGAAAGTACAACGTGTGAGTGTACAAATGGGGTAGAATCTTTTAGTGTAACATTGCCCTCGAAACTTACTAGTTCTAGCACACCTGGAAACTCTTTTCTTATATATTCTTTATCTTGAATGTCGTAGGCTCCAATTTCTGTCTTAAAGACTGCTCCAATGCCTGATACTCGAGCATTCTTGATTTCTTTTTCAATACAAAACCTTGTGATTGTTTCCATTACTTTTTCATGTTTCTCAATATAAAGGAAAAAATCTTTATCTATTTGCTTAAACTGCATTTATTTTCCTATTTAGTGATTCAAAAATCAATTTTTTAGTCAATTCAATCGAACTATTGATGGATTCATTATTTTTCCCTCCTGCAGTTGCCATATGAGGTTTCCCTCCGCCGCCGCCACCCATATAAGACCCTATGGCTTTTGCTATTGGACCAGCAAATAGACCTTTTTCATTTAGATCTTTTGATATTGAGACAACAGCCATTGGTTTTTCTTCTCCCTTAGAAAATATCACAACAATCCCACTAGAAAGTTTTTTTTGAATATAATCTCCTATGGATTTGAGTTCATCCAAAGTTGCAACATCCTTTCTTATTACAAC
>PBFM01000051.1 GCA_002718655.1 Fidelibacterota bacterium | reverse complement strand
CCAGTTTCTTCAAACATACGCATCATATCATCTGTAGTTCGAACGTCACCATTTCCGATGACTGGTATGGAACATGATTCCTTTAACTCTTTAATGTAACTCCAATTTGCATTTCCTGTGTAACGCTGTTTGGTCGTTCTTGGGTGAAGTGCAATTGCTTTTACACCAATATTCTCGAGTCGTCCTCCTACTTCTGGAATGACTATGGAATCATTATTCCATCCTGCACGCATTTTAACAGTGACTGGTATTTTAGGAACAGATTCTACAACAGCATAAGTTATCTCATCCATTAGACAAAGATCTTGAAGGGCTGCTGAACCACCACCTTTTTTTGTTACCTTTGGTACAGGACAACCATAGTTAATATCCAATAAGTCTGGTTTAAATGATTCATAGACATACTTCGCTGCTTGACCCATGACATCAGGACTGCTACCAAATATCTGAATTCCAATTGGGCGCTCATGCTCTTCAAAACGTATAAGGCTGAGGGTTTTACTATTTTCTCGAATAATTCCATCAGCAGAAACAAATTCAGAATAAACTATTCCAGCACCCATTTCTTTGCAGAGAATACGAAAAGGATAATCCGTGACGCCAGCCATTGGAGCTAAGATAATAGGTGTTTTGATTTCAATTTTACCTATTTTCATAACTTTCATTTATAAAATATTTTTAAAGTATATATAAAAATTCCAGTGATATTTATTTACGAATGTATATCAAATTTTTATTTCTCAATAATTTATTTTTATAGTCATATGGTATAAATTTCAGCAAAAAGTTGTTTTTGTTAAATAAAATAAAATTTGTTGCCACATAAATACAGCGTTAAGTTCGCAAGCTTTTTTCCTAATCAATAATTAAAACAAAGAATTACTATGAGCAGAGTTTGTAATGTCACAGGTAAAAAACCTATGTTTGGTAACAATGTTAGCCACGCTAACAATAAAAGTAGGCGTAGATTTAATATTAATTTACAAAAGAAGAAATTTTGGTTACCTAACGAAAAACGTTATGTGACCCTCAGGATATCTACACGGGGTATGAGAGTGATAGATAAGAAAGGAATCACAAAGGTTGTCAATGATTTAAGAAAAAAAGGCATTAAAGTTTAGATTATTCTCCTTATCTGTTCATACCCTTAGAATACCAGTTTTTAATCTTTACGCATTCAAGTTTTCTAACTTGTGCCAGAAAATTTGAAACTAAAAACTAATATTGTTAAATCTTATTTAATCATGCTGTCTTCTAATAAATGCAGGAACTTGTAGGTCATTTCCGTAAATAACAGGTGAATCATTTGTATCATCAAATGTTAGTATTGTGTCCTTTTTTTCTGATTTTTCGGAATCAATATTTTCTTTATCATCTTTAACATTCTTTTGAGCATGAAGAGGTTTATTTATCTGTTCTTGTAAATGGCGTGTAGGTGGCGTTTCTACCGTTCGCATTTCTGGTCTACCGTGAAGTTCATCCAAATTATTGACTGTTTTTGCGATGTTGAATCCTGTTGCTATAACAGTTACTCTTATTTCATCTTGAAGCTCAGGATCAATTACTGCACCAAAAATAATATTTGCAGAAGGGCCAGCTTCTTCAAAAATTATACTTGTTGCCTCGTTAGCTTCCATCAAGGTTAAATCTTTTCCACCTGTTATGTTTACTAAAACACCCTGTGCACCTTTTATAGAAGCATCATCCAATAATGGACTGGATATTGCTTGCTGTGCTGCTAGTACTGCTCTTTCATCGCCTGAGGCGACACCCGTTCCCATTATTGCTTCGCCCATATTTTTCATTATTGTCTCAACATCGGCAAAATCAAGATTAATTACACCTTGTACGTTTATTAAATCTGATATTCCTTTTGCTGCTTGGTGTAGTATTGTATCTGCCATTTGAAATGCTTCTGGGAGCGTTGTTGATTTATCAACAATGGACATTAATTTTTGATTTGGTATTGCAATTAGAGTATCACAGGCTTTTTTCATTTCAGCCATACCTTCAAGAGCTCTATTCATTCTTTTTGGCCCTTCAAAACTAAACGGAAGGGTTACGATTCCAACAGTTAATACTCCCAAATCTCTTGCGATTTGAGAAATGACTGGGGCAGCGCCAGTGCCTGTTCCACCACCCATACCTGCAGTAATGAATACCATATCTGCTCCGTCAATCAGTGAAATAATTACTTCTTTATCTGCTTCTACAGCTTCTTTTCCTACATTTGAATTAGCGCCTGCGCCTAAACCTTTTGTGAGATTTTTACCAACCTGAATTTTATGTTCAGAAGGGTTATTATCTAAATCTTGAGCATCAGTATTTATTGCTATGAAATCTACTCCCTGCATTCCTGAAGTAATCATTCTTGTGACAGCGTTTCCGCCTGCACCGCCAACTCCAACAACTTTTAATTTAGCTTTTTGTTCGCTTAAACTATCAAATTCAAATAGCATAATTATCTCCTTTTTTTCTGGTTTGGTTAAAACATATCTTCAATGGTATGTTTTATTTTATCTAAAATAAATTTAAAACTGAGGTTTTGGTTTTTTTGTCTTCTCATATGATCAGCTGAATGGTAAGGCCAAAGAAGCAGACCCATAACAGTAGCATAGTGCGGTTGCTCTGCAAAATCATTAGTTCCTTCAATATTTAGAGGTTTTCCTTCTCTAACATTTATACCCAAGGAGTCTTTTGCTAATGGAATAATATTTCTTAATTCTGCACCTCCGCCTGTTAATACAATTCCGTAAGTCAATGGGTCCTTTATTTCAGTTTTCATAATTTCACGAATAACCATTTGAAATATTTCTTCCATTCGTGCTTCAACATATTTTGATATATTATTTTCTGGTACTTTTAATGGTGTTCTATTTTCATTTGAATCAAGAGAAATCTCGAGTTCTGCTGATGACATTGATGACTGTGCTGAGGCGAATTTAATTTTTATTTTTTCTGCCTCATTAATACTAATTTGCAACATTACTGCTATATCATTCGTTATATTTGCTGCACCAACCGGAATTACACATGAATGTTTGATGGCTCCATTATGAAATACTGCTATATTAGTTGTATTGGTTCCAATATCTACAAGTGTTATGCCCAGTTCCATTTCGTCCTTTTTTAATGTAGATAACGCAGCTGCAAGAGGTTGGAAGACTATTCCTTCAACTATTATACCGAGTTCTTCAACACAGCTTACTAAATTCGTCATTGCTGTAGTAGATGAGGTTACAAGATGAACGCGACCCTCTAATCGTCGCCCTATCATTCCTAATGGATTATTAATTTCACCAATTGTATCAACAATATATTCTTGTGGTATAGTATGTATTATATCTCTATCGCCTGGTAATGTAACTGCTTGTGCTAGGTTAAGAACATGAACTATATCTTGATTTTTAATTGCTCTGTCTTCCATAATTCCTGATGAACCATTTAAAGGTATTGCAGCTTGCGTGTTTAATGAACGAATATGTTCTCCTGTGATTGATATCATTACTTTATCAACTTTTACATCTGCCATTTTTTCCGCTTCGGTAATAACTTTATCGATTTTGTTTATTAATTCATCTCGATTTGTAATGACTCCTTTTTTTATTCCAGATGATGCAGTTGAAGAAATACCACGTAATTTGACTGCGTTATTTGATTCGGTATTATGTCCGATTGCGCAAATAATGTTTGTTGAACCAATGTCAAGACCAACAACTAATTTATTATTGTGTACATTATTAATTGGGCTCATAAGTGACGCCTTTTTGCAATGATTTGATTTTCAAATCTCATATCCAAATAACTAAAATCAGAAATATTGTTGGGTAGAAATTGCTTTTCAAATTCCTTTAATATAGAAATACGTTTATCAATTTTTTCATTTCCAAGAAAAACATGTGTAGGCTTATCAAATAAGATTAATTCTATTTCATTACCTTTTGTTATTTTTAATTCAGAAATATTATTATATAGAATTGTGTATTCTTTTTTTATTTTTGAAAGTAATTCTATTGATTGCAGTACTTTTATGGATAATGCCTGTTTTCCAATCGGATATAATGCTGACTCTGAATTAAAATTACTCATTATAGGTAGATTATAATGAGCTGTATTTTGTTTTTCTGGTAAAACATACCCTTGGTTATCTAATAGAACTAATGGTTCTTTATTGAGTATTGCAATTGGAGTACGTTCAATAATTTCGATTTTTATTTGTGATGGAAAATGTTTGCTCACTCTTGCAACTTTTACTAGAGGATGATCTTCAATTAAATTCGTGATTTGACCAATTGAGACCTTATCTATTTCCTCAATTCCTAATGGATTTAAAATTGCTTCATAAGAATCAATGTTACTTTGCTGTGAAACTAAAATTTCAATTTCCAAATTTGTATCTTCACGCAAATTTGACCACCATAATGATGCTGAAATAAGAGCTGTAAATCCGCATAACCATAGCATCGTTAATCCGAGGACTTTTAATTTCTTTTTTTGATTTTTTCTAATCATAAGCCTCAATTTGCTCTTTATCAATTCCAAGTGTCCTTATTTCAAGCTCTAATTCAATATCAAACTGTTCTAAAACATTACTTCTAGCTAAACGAATTAACTTAGTGATGTCAGAAGATGTTGCACTTCCGTGGTTGACAAAAAAATTAGCATGATGCGTAGATATTTCTGCGTCTCCTATTCTTGTTCCTTTTAGTCCAGCTTTATCTATTAAATATCCTGCGGCATAATTTTTTGGGTTTTTAAATACACTTCCAGCAGACCTAAATCGTAATGGTTGATTGGTTTTTCTTCCCTTGCTAGCAATTTTCTTCTTTTTTTCTATTATATCTGGTTTTTCATAATCTAATTCAAATTTTGCTAGTAAAATGAATTCATCGGTTCTAAAGGATGAATGCCTATAGGAAAAATCAATTTCATTTGAAATGTATGATTTTAATTTTCCTTTTGATGTCATTATTTCTACACTTTTTAAATAGTTTGATATTTCTCTCCCAAAGGCACCAGCATTCATTACAAGAGCGCCACCAAGCGTGCCAGGTACTCCTATGAGACTCTCAAGACCGCTTAAATTTCTTTTTATTGATTCTTTAACTAGTTTACCGAGCATTACACCTGATTCAGCATTGATCAAATTATTTTTTATTTCTAATTTTTTAAGTGATTTAGCAGGGCTAATAACAATACCATCAATTCCATCATCTGAGACTAAGAGATTTGATCCAGAGCCAATGAAATAAACAGGAATATTATTTTTATTAGAGAAATCTAATATTCTTTTCAAATCATTTCTATCTTGAGGGGTTATGAAAGCAATTGCAGGTCCTCCTATTCCATAAGATGTATGTTTCGACATTGGCTCATTTTCTAGTATCGAACCTGTTACAATTTGTTTTAATTTGTCCATTTCAATCAATTTTTCGCCTTACTAGCTTTTGATTTTAAGTGGCTGACATATGAATTATTATATCTCCATATGCTTCCAGCACCCATAGTAATTATCATATCGCCTGGTTTACAAACTCTATCAAGTTTCAAAATGAGATCATCTAAGTCGGGCATCATATGACAATTATTTCCTAATTCATTAAAAAGTTCATCATAGATTAGTTGTGATGTTACACCTTGTATCGGTTTTTCTCGAGCTGGGTAAATATCTGTTATTATAACTACATCAGCGAGTTTTAAAGCATTTGCAAATTCTCTGAAAAATTCTTTAGTCCTCGTAAAAAGATGCGGTTGAAACACGACAATTATTTTTTTATCCCAGCCAGATTTTGCAGTTACTAATGTTGCTTCAACTTCTGTTGGATGGTGAGCATAATCATCTACTATGAGAATACCATTATAAATTCCTTTAATATCAAATCGCCTCCTAACTCCAACATACATTTGTATTCCTTGAATTATGATATCAAAAGAGAGGCCCAATTCTAAACCTATGACAACGGCTGCCAAGGAGTTAAGTACGTTATGTTCTCCTGGAACATTTAACTTTATCTCTCCTAGGCATACCTCCGCGCGAAAAATAGAGTATGTGGATTTATTTTCATTAAATCGTAGATTTTCCGCTCGATAGGCCGCATCCCTTGACCGTCCATAAGTAATTATGGGCCTCTCAATTTTTGGAATAATTTCTTTAACAGATGGTGAGTCTATACATGCTATAATTGCACCATAAAATGGAACAGAATTACAAAATTGAATAAATGAATCTTGAAGATCATTAAGGCTATCATAGCAGTCTATATGTTCTAGTTCAATATTTGTAATAATAGCAATTGTTGGCTTTAATGCTAAAAAACTTTTATCGTATTCATCTGCCTCAACAACAATTAAATCACCTGATCCTAATTTAGAGTTAGAATCTAAATTTTGTACTAGACCTCCAACGACTAAAGTTGGATCTTTTTTTGCGAATGATAATATGCTACCAACCATAGATGTTGTTGTTGTTTTTCCATGTGTTCCACCCACGGCTATGCTAGTTTCTTTAAAAGAGATTAATTCTCCTAATATTTCGGCTCTACGAATTATTGGAATTCTTTTCTGGCGTGCGCGTATTATTTCAGGATTTTCAATTGGTACAGCGCTTGAGTAAACTAAAGCATCGACTTCATTATTTATATTATTCGGGTTGTGGCCTATTTCTATTTTTATACCCAACTTAATTAATCTTTTCACGTTCTCATTTTCATTTATATCTGAACCGGAAACCTTAAAACCTAAATTCTTTAGCAATTCTGCAATACCGCTCATGCCTATGCCACCAATCCCAACAAAGAAAATATTTTTTATTTTCCTAAAAGTCATTTTTTTCTCCAAAAGTAAGGATATGATTTACTATATCATTTGTTGCATTTGGCTTACCTAAACTATTTGACGCAATACCCATTCTTTTTAATTCTTTTTTATTATGAATTAAATTCATAACAGTATGTAATAAATCGTGAGGTTCTAATGATTTTTCAAACAATATTCTAGCTGCACCAGCATTCACTAAAGATTGTGCATTTTTTGTTTGATGATCACCAGCAGCATAAGGGAAGGGAATAAGTATAGAAGGTTTGCCACAAACTGTAATTTCTGATAGCGTTAAAGCCCCACTTCTACAAATTAATAAATTTGAAATAGCATATGCAGCAGCCATATTGTTAACAAATGGCGTAATCCTAATATTTTTTGATTCTAAAGATTTATATTTTGAATATTCAATATCACCTGTTTGCCAAAGTAATTGTATACCTGCATTACTAAAATTTGAAACTATTTTTGATATTATACTGTTTAAATAAGATGAGCCTTGGCTACCACCAAAAAGAAAAATTGTGGGTTTATCAGAAAAATTGAATTCTTTTAAGCCATCGCTTTTTTTCCCATTACCAATCCCTTTCCGTACCGGATTACCTGTTAAAACTGTGTTTGAATTAAATTCTAAACGTGGTTCTTTAAATGCGATACATATTTTTTTTGCATTACTTGCAAACCAACGAGTTGTTAAACCAGGATATGAATTTTGTTCCTGAAGAACGATAGGAATTTTTTTATGAATGTTAGAAGCTGTATATAATGGGAGAGCTGAAGCATATCCTCCCGTTCCTATAATTATATCTGGGATGAATTCATTTAGTAATTTCTTTGTTTTAAACAATGATTTTATTATTCGAAATGGGAGTAAGGCGTTTCGAAATATGCTAGTCAAATTTATGTCACGTTGTAGACCTCTGATAGGTAGCAAAGTGTGCCATACATCCTTAACTGGGAAAACTTTAGCTTCTAAGCCAAAATCTGAGCCGATATAATGAATTATAGCATTTGGTTCTCTCCTTTGAATTTCCTCACCAATAGCTAATGCAGGAAATAAATGCCCTCCTGTTCCACCACCTGCTATGAGTATTTTTCTTTTATTCATAGCTATAAAAACTCCAACGTTGTCCTCTCCCAACAGATCGCCTTGATTGTGATATGTTAAGCAAAATTCCCATCATTGCCATATTTATCACCATACCCGAACCACCATAGCTAACCATAGGCATTGGTAAACCTGTAACAGGAAAAATTCCAGTTACAACAGCTGCGTTGACAAATGCATATAGAATTAGATTAAATACAATGCCGATTGTTAAAAATATTCCAAAAGGATCAGTACATTCCTTAGCAATTTTCAAACCTCTTAGGAAAATGAATAAAAAAAGTGTTAAAACTGGTAAAGCACCAAGTATGAAACCTAATTCTTCTCCAATTATCGCAAAAATAAAATCAGTATGAGGAGTGGGTAAAAAATGGTTCTTTTCAATGCTATTTCCTAAACCAACTCCAAATATGCCACCATTACCTAAACTAATTAAAGATTGATTTGCTTGATATCCAATATCTGTATTATCACCAAGACCTAACCAACTAAGTATCCTTTGTTTCCTATATTCTCTAGAAAGTAAAACTATAACACCTATTAATAATGAACCTGCTCCTGCTAATGAAAGATGGGAAAATTTGGCGCCACCAATAAATAGTATAGTAGCACCAATTAAACCAATCATTATAGCTGTGCTATAATCTGGTTGAATAATTATTAAACTCATTATAATAGTTAAAATACCTAATGCTGGTAAAAGGCCTAAATGAAAGTCTTTTAATTGATCTCTTTTTTTATCAGCATAAAAAGCCATAAAAATAATTACAGAAAATCTTGCTATATCTGACGTTTGTAGCGATAGTGGTCCCAAATAAAGCCATCTTGCAGGCTTATACCAAGAATATCCATTAATGATATAATTAGCCTTAGTAGCAATTAATAAGAGTATTGCTATTCCAATTGAGTATGTAGCGATATTTTTTAGCTTTCGATAATCAATCATAAGAAATCCAAATAAAACAAAAATACCAACTAGAAGTCTTTTCAGATGATTTTGCAAGAATAACATATCAGTTGTTCCATTTGAAGATGAAAAAGATTCATACCAGCTTGCACTATAAAGCATCACAGTACCCATAACTATCAAAATACTAAAAAATATTAAAAGATAGCGGTCATATTTCTGTATGAATAAGTCTATCATTTAGTTTCCAAATTTTTTATTATCTGTTTGAAATGCTTACCTCTTTCTTCAAAATCTTCAAATGCATCAAAGCTGGCGCAACCCGGAGAAAGTAAAATAATATCTCCGGGAGCAGCCATTGAATGGGCTATCTTTACAGCAGAGCTAAGATCAGTAACTTTTACCGATCTCACCGCATCCCCTAAAGCAGTATTGATTTGCCCGCCGGCATCTCCAAAAGAGACAATGTCTCTAACATGACTTGACTTTATATGTGGAAGGAGTAACCGAAAATCTGCACCTTTATTCAAACCACCAAGAATTAGAATAATAGGTTTTGAAAAACTTTTTATGGCAACAATAACGGATTCTATGTTTGTAGCTTTTGAATCATTTATGAACTTTACTTGATTTATTTCAGCGACAAATTCCAATCTATGTTCTACGCCTTTGAATGTTGCTATAATTTTAAAAATTTCTTCATTTGATACGCCTAGCATATGTGATGCTGTCGCTGCTGCAAGTAAATTTGAAATGTTATGATCTCCGCTGATATCAAGCTTGTCTATGTTAAGTGTGGTTTTATCTTGGTTATGTATTTTGTAATCTTTGATATAGAATAAAGTATTTTTCTTTTTTATACTAAATGGAATTGTATTTTTATATTCATTCTGGAATATTTTTTTTAATGTCATATCATCATAATTGTAAACTATATAACCACTCGAATTAAGATTTTTTACCATTTCCATTTTCATTTTTAAATATTCTTTCATTGTTTTATGCCGATCTAAATGATCAGGAGATATGTTTGTATAAACTGCAATAAAAGGGGAGAAGTGTGTTATGAATTCCATTTGAAAGCTCGAAATTTCTAAAATGTATATTCTTTTTTCATTTGGTCTTTTTAAATCATTTAATACTATTTTAGAAAACGGTGTTCCCATATTTCCACCCATAATACCTTTGAAATTTTCTGTTTGGCAGATAGCTGATAAAATGTGGGTAGATGTAGTTTTTCCATTTGATCCCGTTACTGCAACTATTGGGTATTTAGCAAACCAGCTGGCAAATTCGATTTCTCCTACAATAGGGATTTTATATTTATTGGCTTTTTGGATTATTCCTGAATTTTTCGGTATACCTGGAGATATAACCCATAGGTCGGCTTCATAAATTTTGTCTGTGTGAATTCCAGTTTCGCTTGGTATGTGATTTTCCATTAATTCCATAGAATTAAAATTAATTTTTTTATCGGATTTTAAATCGCTCCCAAATACTTTTGCTCCAAGATGATTAGCAAGCTTTGCAGCTTCGGTTCCACTTTTTCCAAGTCCAATTATGGAAACTCTTTTGTCCATTATGTCAATTTTGGATTTATTATTTATGTCAATCATCTAATTTTAAATGTTGTAAGTGAAAATAGAGCTAGAAGTAGACCTATTATCCAAAATCGAATTACTACTTTTGATTCAGGCCATCCCTTTAATTCAAAATGGTGGTGTATTGGTGCCATTTTAAAGATTCTTTTACCCTCTCCATAAATTATTTTTGTATACCGGAAGTATGTTAGTTGAATAATTACTGACATGGCTTCTAAAACAAATACTCCACCAATGATTAATAGAAGTAATTCCTTTTTTAATAAAATAGCCAAAGTCCCTAATGCAGCACCAGTAGAAAGCGAACCTGTATCACCCATAAAAACATTTGCTGGATGGCAATTGAACCATAAATATCCAAGGCATGCTCCAGCCATAGCTGATGAAAAAATTGTTAATTCACCAGCTTCAGGTATGTAAAGGATATTCAAATAATCAGAAAAATCAACTCTTCCAGTGATATACGTTATAGCGGAAAAGACTGTGAAACATATGGCTAGAAGGCCTGCTAAAAGACCATCTAAACCATCTGTAAGATTTACTGCATTTGATGTCCCAGTAATAACAAGAATGACCATTAAAGGATAAATATAACCCAAGTCTAGTTCTACATTTTTAAAAAATGGCATGGTAGTAACTGTATTGAATTCAGCAAATGATGGCTCGATTAAAATCCAATAACTAATAATACAACCTAATGAAACCTGACCAACTATTTTATATCGAGCAATTAGTCCCCTTTCCATCTTTTTTACTACTTTTAAATAATCATCAATGAAGCCTATGCATCCCATCCATAATGTCGAAAATATCATAATTTGCACCATTGGGCTCATTAAATTTGAGAATAGGAGGGTTGGGAGGAGTACCGCAAATAAAATTATTACTCCTCCCATTGTTGGCGTGCCTCGTTTCTTCATATGTGTTTTTGGCCCTGTTGGACGAATTTCTTCTCCAATCTGGTTTTTATGTAGTATGTGGATAACCCAAGGACCAACTATGAAGCTTATTAATAGAGCAACTATTGCAGCAATTGAAGCTCTAAAAGTGATGTATTCAAAAAGATTTGAAACTGGTAAAAATTCTTTAAAATTTATAAAAAATTTATATAACATTAGTTTTCAAATACTCCGTGGATAATCGATTCCATTTGCATACCACGAGATCCTTTAAATAAAATTTTATCTCCACTGACTATATGATTTCGAAGGTCTTGTATTAAGTTATCTCTTGTTTTATAATGCCTCTTTATCATTCCATTTCCAATAGTAGAATTAGTATGTTTTGTGTGTATTCCTAATGTGAATACTCCATCTAAACCTAACTCAGAACACTTTTTTCCAACTTGCTGATGTTGTTTTTTTGCACTGTCTCCTAGTTCAAGCATATCTCCGAAAACAAATATTTTCCGACCTTTTCCCGAAAATGCATATAGATAATCTAATGCAGCTAATGAAGAAGCAAGATTCGCATTGTAGGTGTCATCAATTACAGTAATATTATTAATTTGCTTTACATTACACCGTCCATTTGGAGCTGAAAAAGATTGTAATTTTTCTTTTAATTCATTCCAATCAACTCCAAGAGTTATGGAAATTGCTGAACTAGCAATACAATTCTTTAGGAAGGAAAGATTAAAAGAATTTGTTGGAATTATATTTGTTTCTAAAACAAGTGTAAGAGTGCCATTATCATGGCAGATGTCAGCTGGAAAATCACAATCAGGTGATAATCCAAAAGTAATTTTTTGTCCTGAAAAAGGAATTTTGGAAACCATTTTATCAGCCATATTCACAAATGAAATTCCATCAGTTAGGTGTCTAAAGAGAGCTCCTTTTTCATGAGCAATGTTTTCTAATGAGCCGAAACCTTCCAAGTGAGCTGTAGAAATATTTGTTATTAGGCCATGCGTTGGTCTAGCTATTTTACATAAATTGTCAATTTCATTAGGAATGCTAGCTCCCATTTCAAGGATTGAAATTTCGTGATGAGGTTCCAATTTTAGAAGGGTAAGGGATAAACCAAGTTTGGTATTATGGTTTCCTTCTGTAGCATGTACTTTAAATTTACCAGACAGAATATGAACTAATAATTCTTTGGTTGAGGTTTTACCATTTGAACCAGTTATGCCCACTATCGGAATATCAAATCTATTTCTCCATTGAGTCGAGATTTTTGCAAGTTCATTTATAGTGTCTGATGTCTTTATTTGTTGGATTTTACAATTTTTATCAACTTTTCTAACTAACGCAGCTAAAGCACCCTTGCTTTCAATTCGATTTAAAAAGCTATGTCCATCAGCTTTACTCCCGCTAATAGCGATAAATAAATCTCCATTTTTTATTAAACGGCTATCTGTACAGATGCCAGTTATTGGGCGATATAATTTTTCGCCAGTTACAGACTGGAAAACTGTGGCAAATAATTCTGGATGATTTATATTAATTCTCATTGATGTTTTCTAATCACTGCAAGATCTGAATAATTAATTTTTTTATTATTGATTTCTTGAAATTTTTCTCTTCCTTTTCCTAATATTGCAATTAAATCATTTTTTCTTGCTATTTTGAATGCACTTTCTATCCCTTCAGCTCTGTCTGAGAAAATTGTGAAACAATTTTCTTTAAACCCAGAAGCGATGGCTTTGTTAATTGTTTCCAACTTTTCGGTTCTAGGGTTATCGGGAGTTACAAAGCAATGAGATGCATATTTTTCAGCTATTTCAGCCATAATCGGGCGCTTATTATTATCTCTATCGCCACCAGCCCCAAAAACAACATATAGATGGCCATCATTTAGTATTAGATTTTTTAATGTATTTAATACTTTATTGTATGCATCTGGTGTATGAGCATAATCGATAATTGCGATGGCACCGGAATTGAGCAAAAAATACTCCATTCTTCCGGGAATTTTTGAAGCTTTTCTTATACCTTCTTCAATATTTTCTCTGTCTATTCCAAGAGTATCACAGACTGATACTCCTGCAAGAATATTCTCACTATTGAAAGAGCCCAGCAGATTAGATTTGATATAATATTCATTTTTTTTTGAAGTTATTTTCCCTCTAATTCCAGAAACAGTTAAACTTATATTTTTGAACCTTATAGAATCCTGTTCCATACCAAGAAAAGAAATCATTTTGTTATTAATTTTTTTTGCAATTTTCTTACCATAGGGATCTGAACAATTAATTACAGAATATGATTTGTTTGGAAGCATTGAAAATAATCGTAGTTTTGATTCAAAATAGTGTTGCATTGTTTTGTGGTAATCAAGATGCTCTGGACTTAGGTTTGTAAAAACGCCGATATTAAACTCTATATCTGCAACTCTATATTGATCTAATGCGTGGGAAGACACTTCCATAACAACATGAGTAAATTTATCAGCTTTCAGTTTCGAAAATATTTTTTGTAGCGTAATAGCATCTGGTGTTGTTAATGAAGTGGAATCGTTATTTTTATTAGTTATTAAACCAAGTGTTCCAATTTGTGCTACTTTATACCCTGCATCGCAAAGTATGGATTTTATGATTGAGGCTGTAGTTGTTTTTCCATTTGTTCCAGTAATACCAATTACTGTTAAATATTTTGAGGGATGGCCATAATATTCTGCTGCAATAATTGAGGCCGCTTTTCTTGAATCCTTAACAATTAGTTTAGGAATTGGCAATTGTCCTAAATTATTTTTGCTAGAAATTATAAGAGAAGCTCCAGATTCTATAGCTTCATTAATATAATTATTCCCATTGGAGTTTTTACCTTCAATAGCAATAAAAGCATATCCTTTTCTGATATCTTTTGAGTGCAATGCTAATCCAGAAATATCCATATTTGGAACTTTTTGGCCGGGGAGCATAGAGCTAGCTAGTACTTTAGATATTTTTCTTCTCATTTTAATCCTATTATACAAACTGTACCTTTATCAACAATGTCACCAGCCTCTAAACTTTGATAAGATACTTTACCACTACCATTTATCTTAAACTTCAATCCAGATTCGCTTAATAGTGAAATTGCTTTTCGCATACTATAACCTTTTATTTCAGGTACCTTAGTTTTATTTGTATATTTAGAAACAGTAGATAATGTTAGCGGCATATTATTTTTTTCATTATCAATTGCATTTTGCAAGGTTAATGGATTTGTATAATTATCAATATGTTTTGTAAGGTTCTGTTCTTTCGTAGGTGGAAGGATTTTATCATCCATATTTATAATTCGCTTTATAATCCTACTATATGCAACAGCTGCACCCTCAGCACCCCAATGGTAAGGTTGAATAGGCTCATCCAGCATTATAAATGCTAATAATTGAGGTGCCTCAAAAGGAAAGAAACCGATGAAATTTGAAATAAATTTTTTATTAGAATATTTCCCCTCAATCCATTTTTGAGCAGTTCCTGTTTTTCCTGCAATTTTCCAACCTGCTATATCAGCATTAGCACCAGTCCCAGTTGTTACAACGCCTCTTAGCATATTCCTAATTTTTGCCATTGTTTCAAAATCCGCAATTTTTCTAACCACAACTGGCTCTTCAAAATAAATTGTCTTATTTTTTTGATTAATTATTTGTTTTACTATTCTTGGTTTCAATAGATAACCACCGTTTGCTATTGCGCAGTATGCCGACGCAAGCTGGATAGCTGTCACTCCTACCTCGTGTCCCATTGCAATTTGTCCGGCTGACACTGCACTCCAATTTTTATAAGGACTTAATTTCCCTGCAATTTCACCTCTAATACTTATTCCTGTTTTTGAACCAAAACCCATATTTCTACTAGTTTCATAAAATGCTTTTGAACCTAACTTTTCAACAATTTTAATAATTCCAATATTGCTTGAATAATGAACAATTTGTGGTAACGTTAACAATCCATAATCTTTGTGATCGGCAATTTTTATATTGTAATATTCAAAAGCTCCATTTTCACAATTGAATTCTTCTGTAAGGGAAATTTCACCATTGTAGATTGCAGAGATTGCTGGAATAATTTTATACGTTGAACCAGGCTCAAATTGATCAGTAATTGAACGTATTCTATGTAGTTCTGGAGAAGTCGAATAATACCTGTTATTGTCGAAACCTGGTGTAGATGCGATTGCTAAAATTTCTCCAGTTTCTGGATCCATAATGATTCCAGTTGCTGAAATTGCTTTTGTTTCTATTTGTCTTTTTAACAATTCCTCTTCAAGTATAGATTGATACTCCAAATCAATTGTTAATTGTATATTGCCACCATGGATAGGCTTTTTGAATGGCATACCGCTTTTGTGTTGAACCTGCCCACTCCAACCCTTTGTCTTATATACCCATCCTGATTCACCTTTTAAATATTGATTAAAATCTTTTTCTATTCCAGATATTCCTATATCATCTAAATTAGTATAGCCTAATATTTGAGCAGCAATTTGGTTATGCGGATAGTAACGTCTGTATTTCCTTTCAATATTTAATCCTTCAAAATTTTTTATTTCAAGCGAGCCTAAGGTTTCTCTTTGTAAGTTTCTTTCTAGGTATTCAAATTTTGAAGATGAATTCAGTTTCTTTAAGTAAGTCTCTGATGAAATACCTGTCCTTTTACTTATTGCATTTGCCAAGCCATTTTTGTCTTCAACTTTTGATGGATTTGCTGAAAGAGTATAATGAATTAGATTTCTTGTAAGAGGACGATTGTTCCTATCATATATGTTTCCTCTAGTCGCCGGTAGTACTTGTTTTTTTTGAGATTGTTTTATTACTGTATTTTGATAATGGTTTCCATGAAGCACTTGTACTTGAAAAAGTCTAATACAAAGGGTAATCCAGAAAAAAAATATAAATCCTGCTAATATTAGAATTCTTGTTCGATATTTCAGATATGTTTTTGTCATAATTAGTTATCAATATATCCTAATATTATTCTCAATGTTTCAGGCTGCGTGAAAACCATTTCTAATTCATTTTTTGCTTTTTTTGCAATAACATCAGCGCGATTCAAAGATTCAACTTGGCTATTTAATTCATAAATTTCATTTTGAATTTCTTCCGCAGTGGAATTCTGAATTTCTAAAGCCAAAATACTCTCATCAATTTCTGTGTAGATCCATAAGTAAATAATTAGACATATTATGATTACTGTTGTCGATAGAAAAAAAATTAAACTTTGTAAAAAGTTCTGTGTTTTTTTTGATAATCTATTTGAAGGCATAACTATATTTTTTCTGCCGAACGTAATTTGGCACTACTACTTTTTTTATTGGATAATATTTCCTCATCACTAGGGTAAACTGGTTTTTTTGTTATTATCCTTATTACATTTTTCTTTTTTAATTCTCTGAAGCTATGTTTAACTATTCTATCTTCTAAAGAATGGAAGCTAATAATTACAATTTTCCCACCAATAGTTAATCGATTTGAAAAATTATCAAGAAATAATTCTAATTTATTCAACTCATCGTTCACAGCAATTCTAATTGCCTGAAAAACTCGTGCAATTGTTTTATTTCTTTTTGATGGAGGGGTAGTAAGTCTAATTCCTTCAACAAGATCTGATACCATAGATATAGGACGCATTTCAAAAATTTTTTTTGCAATACGCCTTGAATATCTTTCCTGACTATTATTAAAAATAATATTAGCTATGTCTTTTTCTGGTAATTTGTTTAAAATATCATACGCACTTTTTTTCTGTGATTGGTCAAACCGCATATCGAGCTTTGATTCTCTTTTGTATGAGAAACCTCTTTTTTTGCTATCTAATTGTAGACTAGACATCCCTAAATCAAGAAGAATACCATTTACTTTATTAATCTCCAAACTATCCAAGATTGAGTTGAGATTGTGGTATGAATCATTAAAAATAGAAAGACGAGATTGGGAAATATTGAGACTATTTTTACAAATTTCAAGAGCCTCCTCATCTCTATCAATTCCTACCAGATGCCCTTTTGGTGAAAGATGAGATAATATTAGGCCAGCATGCCCTCCGATACCAATAGTTCCATCTACGTATATTCCATCCTCTACGATATTTAACAATTTCAACACTTCCTGCGGCATAACTGGAACATGTATTTTCGTTCCCTCGCCACTGGGAATAGCCATCAGAGAGTGATTTTTTCTGCAAGATCATCATAAGCACTTGTATCAATATTGATAGCTTCATTATCTGTTATGATTAGTTGTTTTGGATTCCAAACTTCCATTTTGTTTATCATGCCAATAATTTGTACATCTTTATTTAATTTGGCATATTCAATCAGGGACGGAGGTAAACTAATCCGTCCCTGTTTATCATATGTGGAAGGGGTTGCATAGCGCGCAGTATTTCTTACGAAAGTACGATGAAGATTTGATAGTGAAGAAAGCTTTCTCAAATTTGATTCTATCTCTTTCCATTGTTTAAGCGGATATATCCATATACAAGAATCCATTCCTCTTGTTAAAACAAAAGTGTTTTTATTATCTTTTGATAAGGCTTGTCTAAATTTGGCTGGGATATTTATTCTTCCCTTTGCATCAAGGGAATAGAAATATTCTCCAATAAATGTATTTTTAGTTAAAGTCATAAATTAAGGGGTTTTTACCCACAACTACCCACAAGCTTAGTAATACGTGGAGATATTGTCAACAAATATTGTTGTAATTTTGTTGTTTATGTAGGAATTTTATGAAATATAGTAAATGTGGGTTACTGTGGGTAACCAAAATGAAATGCTATATCAATGGTTTATATTGATATATAGCTATTGATGGAGGCTCTGGTTTTATGATTAATTGTAAAGGATTATTCATACCTGAGACTTGTTCAAGTTGATAACCATTAATAAAAATTATTATATCTTTGGTTGATGTGAATATTAGTTCGGAAGTTTTTATAAATGGATCAAGATTAATTTCTTGGTTTGGTTTAATTAACGTCTTAACCAATGATAATGTATCAGTTTTAAATGTTAAAGCAGTTTGATTTAGGGTTTTTATTTTTATAAAAAATGGAGGTTTGACTGGGAGAATTTCTTCACTTGATTTACTAAGAATATAATTTTTTAAAAGATCTTCATTTGTAAGAGGGACAATTTGGGTTTTCAATACAGGTCCATTATTATCAATATATGCATTACTTTCTTGATTGAAGATTTTTTGAAAAATTAAAATAGAGAAAATCAAAATAAGTGAAAAAACACCACCAATTATATAGTCTTTCCGGTATTCTAAATCTGTAAAAAATCTAAAATTTTTAATTTCAGCTTCATTTTCATCCATAACTTCTTCATCAATTATTGAAGGTGAAATAATTGAAATTGGTTTAATACCCATAAATGAATCTAATTGTTCAAGTGCCCTTTGCGAATCTCCACCTATCTCTTCAGCATACGCTCTAAGAAATAATCTTAAATATGGGGTTTCGATATCACTTAAATTTCCAGATTCAATTGCTTTTAGATAAAGTACATTAATTTTTGTACGCTCGCTGATTTCTTCCAGAGAAATTTTCCGAGAATTTCGAAGTTCTTTTAATTCTTTATAAAATTGAGCCATTTAGAGTAGTAATATTGAATTTAAATTTGTATGAGTGACAAGAAAAAGTTTAATCATCAAATTTTGGTGTTCTCCTTAAGGATTTTTTCATACTATTATTTTTCTTTCTTTCTAATCTTTTTAACTTTGACAACTTTGGTGGCAGAGTCTTGATTCTTCTTTTTTCTTTTTTTGAGGCTTTTTCAAAAATTTTAATTAATCTGAAAATTGCATCTTTTTTATTACGTTTTTGCGATTTATAAGATGATGCTTTTATGGTAATTATATTTCCACCTTTTATTTGATTCTCGCTGATTATATTATGAATTTTCTCTTTGAACCAAACTGGATATTCAAATGAGCTTAAATCATATTTTAAAATAACGGCGGATGAAACTTTATTGATATGCTGTCCACCAGGCCCAGAAGCTTTGGTTGGAATAAATTTGATATTTTCATAAAATATTTTTAAATCTTTATTTTTTTTCATTTACTGTTAACTTTTTCTTAATGTTTTTGTAATATTTATAGAAAGATGATATTGGAAGACCCATTACATTATAATAGCATCCCACAATTTTATTTATATGAACAGCAAAAAAATCTTGTATGCCATAGCTGCCCGCTTTATCATAAGGTTTGTAAGTGTATATATAATCACTTATTTCCTTTGAACTAAGTGAATTAATAGAGACTAGTGTAGTTTCATTAAATGTGAAATCCATCTCATCATTAAAAATAAAAGATACACCTGTTATTACTTCATGAGTCCTACCAGATAAACTATTAAGCATAATTTCACCCTTTTCAGGAACTTTTGGTTTTCCTAAGATTTGATTATCTAGTACAACAACTGTATCAGCTCCGATAATAAGATGATCTGGATATTTTTTTGCAACTTTTTTTGCTTTCTCTCTCGCCCAATGCTCGCAAAATGCTTCAGGAGGTAATTCGATTTCAGAAATTTCAGTAACATTACTGTGGACAATTGAAAATTTAAAACCAGCTTGTGATAAAATATGTTCTCTCCTAGGCGATTTAGATGCGAGGATATTCTTAATTTTTTTCATAGATATTTATTGGTATTTAGCGCAACTACCCATAAATGTGGCAGTAGATTCGATTCCCATCACTTTTAGTCTATACAAATAAACCCCATTAGCAATTTGACCTCCATAATAATCCAAGCCATCCCAATCAACAGTGTGAAAACCTGCATTTAGATTGAACTCCTCATAGGTCCATATACGTTTTCCAGCTAAAGAAAATAAATCTATAATCAAATCAAATTCTTGGGTCACTTCAAAAGAAAATTGAGTGCTATTAAAAAAGGGGTTTGGAAAATTATATGCATTAAGGATTTTTAATTTATCTTCTTCTGTTCTAAATAATTTAATTTCTTTTTCTGATGGATTATTTGCGCTGTCCCATGCTTTGACATTTAAATGAATCTCTGACTCATCTGAATTATATTTTATTTGGCCACTGCTTATACTATTTAAATCATAGTAAAATTCATCTGTTGCAATATTGTTTGATAAAGAATTAAGATTTTCAATAAGTATTTCATGTCCTGGTTCATTTGTGAGATTTATTCCTAGTGGGTCACTGAGTCTTATTATCAACTCTTGATTTTGAGCAAAATGGTCTCCAAACTCCAATCTTCTACCAAATTTATCTTCAAAGAAAATTTGAGGACCAAAAGTATCATCTGATGAATTTCCACCAGAAAGGTAAATGTTACTTATTGATGACCGTGCTTCCTTTTGTTCATTGTGAATGTAAATTAATAAACTGGCAGGTTGGTCTGAATATGATATATCCTCTGGTATACGTAATTGTCCATAAATCTGATGACCGGAAAATGAAAATTGCCCCCTAAACAATGTGGCACCTGGAAGGATGTAAGATAAAGATTGAGTTTCTGATGATATTTCATATTCTCTTGTGACATTTCGTTTAGCATCATTTAAAATGACGTAACCTAGACCTTCTTCTTGTATTATGTCCTGTAAACCCGTGTAAACAGCAGTTTCTAATGTTTTCAAGGTATCTGGAATAATTGATATCGTATTTAATGTATCTTTTGGAATCGGTAGTTTTAATGCTGGGTCACCAAATAAATGAAAATATTGAGATTCGCTAGAGCCATCCTTTATGGACTGCAGAATGACACCTATTTTGCTATTGCTAACATTGTTATTTTCAAAAATACTTTCAAATATGTCTAAAGTGTATCGTTCATTACCTGTTACTGTTATAGGTCTGCTAGTTGCAATGACTATTGAAGCGGCATTCATTTTTGATCTTATTAATTCTTCTGCAAAAGATTCAGTTAATGGATCATCAAAATGGCCAAAAGAACAAGTTCCAACTATCCAAACAGGTAGTTTATTTCCAGTATTTATCTGGTTTATATCCCCTCTATTTAAATCAAGTAATCTTTCTTGCGCTAATTGATAAGGAGAACCATGTCCTATGTATGTTAGTATTGATGTTCCAAGATTTAAGGATTTAAGTAATGCTTCTGTAGCATCAGGTTTAATAACACCATAAGCAGATTCATCACTGATTTCAGGGAATTCCATCATATATATTTTTTCTACATAAATTGAGGAAGGAATAATTGATGCCAACTGTTCAGAATTTAATGTATGTGATTTTCCTGTGTTTATTGACCCGTGTTTAGGTTCTGGCCTTGCTGCATCGTCAGCAACTAAAGTTACCTTCTGTCTCCAAGGGCCAAAATCTGGACTACTTTCAATACTAACAACCTTTTCAACAAAATCTTGTACTTCATTCTCATTTCTTGCAGGAAATCTTCCAGTGGCAACCTCTGGTATATTGCCATACAATGTGGAAAGTAAATCATCTGTAGCGTAAGATCTAGCTGATTGAACTTGAATTGTTGGTACCACTATGCTGGACTGGTTTGTTATATTTCTATAATCATATCCAGAATCTCCAAGCAAAAGAAAGCATGTTGGATTAGGAGGTGTCCAATTTTCCTGCGTCCATTGAATAAAACTACGTAATGCCATGGGGTCCTTGTTTCCAGATGAAAATTCATAATAGATTTGTTTTAAATCTGCAAAGACAGAAGGATGCCTAATTGAAAGTAGCTCTTCACAACTAGCTTCAAATTGTTTTGGCCCAATTATAACATAGCTTGATTGAGTATTGTTGTTTCGTAATAAATTGAATTCTTGATTTTCTTTTAACACTAAGTTATCAATTTCATTGATGTTTGATGTGTCAAATATAATTAGACGGGCAAAATAATTTGATGTAGATCTATAATTACAAAAACCATTATCTTCTATTTGAAGACTAATTGCATTTCCTGGGTTGCTAATGTCCCAAAGTGCAAGGTTTTCAAATGATTGTGATTGAAACGATAGTCTAATATCTTGATTCTGAAGAGGTAATAAAAATTCATATTCATCTGTATATTTAAGTTCCTTGCTATATTCTAACTCAAAATAATCTAAAAAAGGATTTGAATTAGAATCTTCAGATAGATTTTTAATGTAAAAAATATTTGTACCATCATTAATATCTAAATTATTTGAACTATATGAAAACTCTCGCACAGAGTTTCCAGACCAATTTATTGAAGAACCTAAATTTTCACCATTGGTGCCTCCAAAAAGAATTTCTAGTATATGATTAGATATTGAATTATCATTTATTGAATGACCTTTGAATCGTGCAAATAATTTAACTTGGCCACCATTTCTTGGATGATTTAGATTCATTAAAACTGGTTGTGAAGAACCAGACGGTATTGAATTCCCTAGCCATTGAGTACCAGATGCCTCTAGATTTATCAAATCATTTTCAATATGATATTTAACTAAACCGTAATCTATAAGTACACCATTATCCGGTTGAAAAGCTGACTCCACCCGTTTTCCAAGCAAGTTTTGATTTTCTGGTATGAAAAGCCAGCATGAATTTGCTGTAAAAAATAAATTCTGGTTCCATTCCAGGCTATTATTTAATAAATCAAAGCCTGAGGGGCCTCTTCCATAAAAAATTATTTTGTCGTTTAAATCAAATGACGAATCATCCTCGCCAGTTACCAAAATAGAAATTTCCTTTAAATTTTCTGGCATTTGTTGGTTAAAAGATAATGTTCTAGATCTGCCAAGTTCATTACTCATAAACACTGAAAATGATTTCGGGTTTATTTCTGATATATTTTCAATTAAGTTTGAGAGTGTAGTATATGAAATTGATGCAATGCCATCCTCATATAAGAAGAATTGAAACCATTTCCCACTTGGATAAGAATAAGGTTTTCGTGCAAAGTCTTTATCTTTTTGAATCCATTTTTTTGCAATTTCCCAATTAATAATTCGATCTTTAAGTAATTCTATTTCTGAAGATCGCGGTGTTCTATAAGTTTGCTTTTCTTCGTTATCATAAATTAGTTCAATGTATATGTCCCTAGCATATGAACCTATTTTAGTAATTGGGGAGATAGTTAGTGTTGCTGTTTCAAGATTTTGAAGTATTTGACTATTTGTCCAGCCAGTTTCTGAAACTGAATTTTGGATTGATTTAAATGGGGTTTTTGATTCATTTTCGTAATCAATAGTTAACTTCGGTAGCTTTTTTGTTGGTAAACCTATGATCAGTGATATTGGAAATAAATCTGCTTCTGTCATTGCATCTATTTCAATTTTTATCAAAGTTTTATTATTCTCATTCTTAATTAGCTTGGTTTTAACTGAAGAATAAAGAGTATTTGTAATTATAGCTGAACATATAAAAAGTCTTATCACAGACTTTAAATTATGAAGTGCATTGAAAACTATTGTCATTATCATTTAGATTTAACTTAAGATTTCGTTAGGAAAGTTTTAGTTTAATAAAGTTAATAATCAAAAGAATTTTGGAGTTTGAATTTAAATGATTGATTTTAAAATGATAGAAAATGTTTATGGAGAAATGAAAAATCGTATTGTTTCTGCACGCAAAATATTGGACCGGCCCTTAACTCTATCTGAAAAAATTTTATACTCGCATTTATCCTCTAACATTCTGGATGCCCCTTATACAAGAGGAAAATCTTATGTCGAATTTTCTCCAGACAGAGTTGCTATGCAAGATGCAACCGCACAAATGGCATTACTTCAATTCATGATGGCAGGCAAGGACAAAGTTGCAGTACCAACAACTGTACATTGCGATCATCTAATTCAAGCAAAAGAAAGTTCAAATAGAGATTTAGCCCAAGCAATGGATACAAATGGTGAAGTATACGATTTTTTAGAATCAGTCTCAGACAAATATGGTATAGGTTTTTGGAAACCTGGTGCTGGTATAATACATCAGGTTGTGTTAGAAAATTATGCTTTTCCTGGAGGAATGATGATTGGAACTGATAGTCATACAGTTAATGCAGGTGGATTGGGAATGGTAGCAGTCGGTGTAGGTGGTGCAGATGCTGTTGATGTGATGGCGGGGATGCCTTGGGAACTTAAATTCCCAAAATTAATTGGTATAAGGCTTACAGGAAAATTAACCGAGTGGGCATCAGCGAAGGATGTGATTTTGAATGTAGCTGGTATTCTCACCGTTAAGGGAGGGACGGGGTCGATTGTTGAATATTTTGGTCCTGGAGCAGATGAAATATCATGCACTGGTAAAGGTACGATTTGTAATATGGGTGCTGAAATTGGAGCTACAACCTCAATTTTTGGTTATGATCATAATATGGGAAAATATTTAAGATCTACAGGAAGGAGCCAGGTGGCAGAACTTGCAGATTTAAATGCTGATTTACTGAAGTCTGACGATGATGTTCAACTTAATCCTTATGAATTTTATGATAAAGTTATTGAAATTAATTTAAATGAATTAGAGCCTCACATTAATGGTCCATTTACTCCAGATAATGCAACTCCAATCTCTAAAATGAAAGGTTTAGCAAAAAAAGAGAATTGGCCAACTCAAATTCAAGTGGGTTTAATTGGATCTTGTACAAATTCATCATATGAAGATATATCAAGAGCAGCATCTATTGCAAAACAGGCAGTAGATAAGGGATTTAAAGCCAATGCTGGTTTTACGATTACGCCTGGATCAGAGCAAGTCAGACAAACAATTGATAGAGACGGATTTATTGATATATTTGATAAGCTTGGCGCAAGTATATTTGCAAATGCATGCGGACCTTGTATTGGTCAATGGGCAAGAGAAGGAGCGGAAAAAGAGGAAAAAAATACTATCATTCATTCTTTTAATAGAAATTTTGCAAAACGTGCTGATGGCAACCCAAATACATACGCATTTGTTAGTTCGCCTGAGCTTGTAACGGCTCTTGCGATATCTGGTGATTTGACCTTTAATCCTGAAACTGACTATTTAATTAATGATAAAGGAGAAAAATTTGTTTTTAATCCTCCTGATGGTATTGATTTACCAAAAAGCGGATTCTCTTCTGATGACCTGGGTTATAAAAAACCTAATGTGAATAATGAAAATTTCAAAATAACAATAAACCCCAATTCTGACAGACTTCAACTTCTTACTCCATTTGAACCTTGGGATGGGGAAAATATGGTGAATATGAGGTTACTCATCAAGGCAAAAGGTAAGTGTACAACAGATCATATTTCTATGGCTGGGCCTTGGCTAAGGTATCGGGGGCATTTAGATAATATTTCAGATAATATGCTGACTGGTGCGACGAATTATTTTAATGGAAAAACTAATTTTGTGAAAAATCATTTAGATGGTATTTATGGTAAAGTTCCCCAGACGCAGAGAGCATACAAAACTGCCGGTGTAAATACGATTGTTGTAGGAGATGAAAACTATGGAGAGGGAAGTTCAAGAGAACATGCTGCAATGGAACCACGCTTTCTAGGTGTAAGGGTAGTGATTGTGCGTTCTTTTGCAAGAATACACGAAACTAATCTAAAAAAGCAAGGTATGTTAGCATTAACATTTAAAAACAAAACTGATTATGATAAAATCAAAGAAGATGATTTAATTGATTTTATAAATTTAGATGCATTTAGCCCTGATAAAGAAATTAGAATGGTATGCAAACACTCTGATGGTACCGAAGATGAGATTTTTTGTAATCATACCTACAATCAAATGCAAATTAATTGGTTTAAATCAGGTTCTGCATTGAATTTTATTCGCTCAAACCAAAATTCAATTTAATTTAATACACATAAGCAAATAGTTAATTATAATTAACACTATCAAAAAAATTATTTTAATTTTATAGTCTCATTTAGTTTATTAGATTTGAATGCAATAGGTAATACTGGAAATAATAATGTCAAAACTTTGGGATGATTTAAAAGATAATATGAAAGATTGGAGCTCTTCTGCTGTTGAAAAAGCAGAGGAAATGAGTAGGATTGCGGTGGCGAAAACTGAGGAGATGACAAGGATATCAAAAATTAAATTTGAAATTCATCAATTACAGCGTGAAATAAACAAAACATACCAGCATCTTGGTAAGATGGTATATGATCATACTAAAAAAGATCATATGGCAACTTTTTCTGCTAATAATGATTTTTTTGATTTCGTAAATAAAGTAGATGAAATCAAGAAAGATATAGCAAGAAAAAAAAATGAGATAGAAAAAATAAAAAAAGAGTATGGAATTAATGATAATGAAATTGAAGTCAAAAGTGATG
>PBFM01000050.1 GCA_002718655.1 Fidelibacterota bacterium | reverse complement strand
TATTCAAGCATTATACATGTAGGAAAATTATTAAGTTGATTCTTTAAGAACAAAAAATATTTCATTATTTAATCTAATTGATCACATATGTATTACTAAAAAAGTAAGTAACTCATTATTGATTAAAAGTAGGGTTCTGAAAACTATTATCGATTGAATTAAAAATTTTAATATTTTTTAAGTTGACCAAGAAACCATTGCGCATTTGTTTTCATATTTTCAGCTAGGGAAAATTCAGTTAATCTTGAAAATTTAGACCTCATATGATTTAAACATTCTTTCTAATTTTTTAATAATAGCGATATTTCCTATCAAATATATGGAATTGCCATCAATCCTAGCTCTTATTCTACTACTACCCCATACTAGTATTTGAAATAGAGTTGGTTTATATACCAATTGTTTATTTAGGTGTATTGGCTTTTTGAATCCCATCTGTTCAACAAAATATCCTAATACTTTATCAACATCCCTTATGTCCTCAAAGGTTATTTTAATAGATGTTAAAGCATAAGTGAGAATGATCAAGATCAATACTATGTAATGCATTGGATTTTTTATCATTTCTATAAAGATAGATGGGGCTGCAATAATGAATGTTTCAAATCCGCTATCAGGGTCCTCCTTTATGGAACCTTGAAATATCTGCCCTAGAATCATTCGGCCTTCAAGTACTGATTCTTTTGATAACTGATAAGTTTTAATCTTTTCCTTGAATTTATTAGAAAATTTAAAAGACTGAATTAACTCATTATCGTAGTAAATATCTCCATTTAGCAATAAACGATTTATATCTTTCCTTATAATTATGATAATTGAATCGTTTATTCCTTCAACTTTAAGTGTATCTATCAAATTTTTAATTTCATCATACAATAATCCTTTAACATATGATGATGCTTTATTTTTAGGCTGTTTTAGTTCCTGAATCAACTTCTCCGGGTTAGTTATTTCTTGTTTCCCAATTCGATCATCATCCATAGTCAAGAAAACAAAAAAGATGATAGCCAATGTGAAAGAAAAAAAAGCAGAAATCCCAATGAATGAGGTAGAAATAATACCTCTTGATGGTGGAGGAAGCTTCTTTATGTTTTTAATTTTGTAGTTAATTTGGAATTCATCTACTCCACTAGTTTCAACCGGTTCAACATAATCTTCTGCATAAAATGAAGGTATCTTGTATACTGTATATTTTGATAGAATGTTTTTCAAGGATACGTCACCAACCCGAACTGCTTCAAAATCACTTTTAACCTTGATTGAATCATAAATTGCCTGCGACATACATATGCCACCTGGATCTGCAAGGGGTTCTAAACGAGCTGCAACATTAATACCTTCACCAAAAAGATCATCACCTTTTATTAAGACATCACCGATATGTAGACCAATCCTCAGTAGCAATTTTTCCTCATGCTCCAAATTACTATTATAGCCTTTTAGTACTTTTTGTATTTCAACTGCACATTCAACAGCATTAATGGAAGATGAAAAGTCAACAAAAAATGCATCTCCCATTCTTTTCAATATTTTTCCATTAAAATTTTCTATTAGAGGCAAAATCAATTCATCCTGACGATCTAATAGCTCCAATCCTCTTCTTTCATTGGTACTCATTATTCTTGAATATCCAACTATATCAGTGAACATTATTGCTGTTAATTTTCTTTCCATATTAAAGCCTACTAATTAAATCATATTTATTATAAACTATAAAATATTGGCATTAGAATTTTCTAATGGTTCTTTTCCCCTAAAGTAAAGAAACCTTCAATTTTTCCCCAACTGACAATTTTTTGGGGTTTCTAAAAGAAATATTCAGAGTTAAATCATCACAAATCAATTCTAATCTATATTCAGATGCTATTTTTTTTATAGATTTTATTTTCCCATTGAAAACTGCTTCCATCGATATTGTGTCCTCATCAAATATCCTGAACTGATTTGGTCTAATTGATATCAATGATTCATTTGATTTTAGATCAAAAAAATGATTTTTTGCACCGGGAAAAAATTTTAAAGGAATAAAGTTAGTCTCTCCAAAAAGTAAGGCTATTTTTTTTGATTTCGGGTTATGATAAATTTCATTTGGGATTCCTTCTTGAATAATTTCACCCTCATCAATAACAATCATTCTATCTGATATTACCATTGCATCAATAACATCGTGCGTTACAATAATTGCAGTTGTCTTAAGTTTTTTTAAAAGTTTCTGCACAATAGATCCTAAGCTTGATTTTAAATTAGCATCTAAATTGCTAAATGGTTCATCCATTAATATTAAGGATGGATCTATGGCCAATGACCGCACAAGAGCTACCCTTTGTTGCTCTCCCCCGGAACATTCGTGAGGGAATTTGTCCATGATAGTTTCGATTTTTGTTAATTGAATTAACTGTTCAATTTTTTCCCTGTTATTATCACTATTTTTACCGAAATATATGTTTTGTCGCATAGACATATTTGGAAAAAGTGCATAATCTTGAAAAACTAATGAGCAATCTCTATCCTCTGGAATAATAAAAGTATTTTCGCTATTTACAATCTCATTATTCAAAATTATTTGGCCACTATCAGGCTTCTCAAGACCTGATATTAATCTTAATAGGGTTGTCTTGCCACTGCCACTACTACCCACAACACTCACGATATCACCACTATTTATACTCATATTAAAATCAGTTAATACATTTTGGTTACCATAAGTTTTATTTAAAGCTTTCGTTTTTAGCATTTTCAAACCTTTTTACCTGCTTGTTTATTGATTACTAAAATGGCAGGTAATGAAATAAAGATAATTAATAGAGAAGGAACTGAAGATTGAAAAAACTGTGCTTGACTGATGAGATCGTAGGTGAAAGTAGCAAGTGTATCAAAATTAAATGGACGAAGAATCAAAGTAAGTGGTAATTCTTTAGATACGTCAATAAATACTATCAAAGAGGCAATTAGAAGAGGTTTTTTTAAAAATGGGAAATTTATGCGGACCATGGATTTTATTGGCTTTACGTTTAGTACTCTAGATGCTTGATTTGTATTAGTGCCAAGTTTTTCCATACTTGACTCAATCGGCTGCCAAGCTATGGCAAGAAAACGTACTGCATAGGAAAAAATGAGACCTGAAATCGAACCGATTATTATTAAAGAAAATAAATCATTTACTGAACTATTTAACTTTAATACTCCAATGGCTATAATCGCCCCAGGCATTGCATATCCAAGAATAACCAACTGGCTTACCTTTTTTATTGCATTATTATTAAAATAGTTTTTAGTAAAGTTCATAAAAAAGGCTAATGAAACAATGATAAATGAAGATATTAAAGATATGGAAACTGTATTGAAAGCAGTCATTACCAAATCAAGGTCAATTAAATTAACATCAGAACGCATCATCCATGTTAACAATCTTGCAACTGGTATAAAAAAACCAAAAAGGAAAGGAGTCAAACAAAACAAAATGACAAATGATTGTTGCCCTCTTTTGATATCGATTCTTTTTAGAAAATTATTTCCTCCTTTATTATCGTACTTTGCTCCTTTTCTATTAAATTTTTCGAACACTAGAATCAAAAATACAAAAGTAATTAAGAATGATGATAATCTTAATGCGCTTTCCATATCATACATCCCAAACCATGACCTAAATATTCCTATTGTCAATGTTGATATTCCAAAATACTCTACAGCCGCGTAATCATTAAGGGTTTCCATTATAACTAGACTTGTCCCAGCAATGACCGCCGGCCTTATTATGGGGATTATGACTTTCCATAACAGCTTATTTGTTGGAATACCAAGTGTGTTTGCAGCTTCGATAGCTCTACTTCCTTGGACTAAAAGAGAAGCCTTGGAGCTCAAGTATACGTAAGGATACAGAACGAATGAAAAAAGAAAAATTACAATCAAATAAATCAATGTATTTTCAACAAAAATTGTTTTTTCTAAGCCAAGATTATTTCTACTCCAATTAAAAAATGGATTAAAAATTTCAAGTATGTCGTAATAAGAGTATGCAGCTATATAAGTAGGAATTGTCATGGGGAGAATTAATATCCATTCTATATATTTTCTACCATAGAAATCATAGCATGTTACAAACCAAGCACACCCAACACCAATAGCTGTACTCATCAAACCAACTCCAATAACTAAATATAGTGTTGAGGAAACATAGCCAAAAAGTAAGTTCTCTTTTATGTGAGACCAATTTTCTGATTCAATATTAAAGTTATAGATAATCAAAAAAATGGGTAGGAAAATAAATAAAAAAGCTAAAATTGATAAAAAATTCCAAGTATTTATTCCAAAAAAAAATTCGTTTTTTAAATATTTATAGATTTTATTCAAAATTCTAACTTATGCTTGTTTATTCCCATCCAGCTAAATCAAATATTTTGACCGCATCTGCATTGTTATTACCTAAAATAGATAGATGTATGCTGTCTCCCTTGAATTTACCCCATTTTTTATGGACTTTAGCCTTCGTATTCCAATAATCAAGTGGATATTCATAGTTACTTTCAGAAAATATTTTTTGATTTTCATTTTCTGTTAGAAATTCCAGGAATCTTATAGCCTCTCCTTTATTTTTGGAACTTGCAGTAACGGCTCCTCCACTAACATTTATGTGTGTACCTCTTCCATTTTGATTCGGGAAAAAAACCTTTAATTTTTTTGCAACTTTGCGATCATTTTTATCTGAAGAGTTTGCTAATAAGCCAAGATAATATGTATTGATTATTGCTAAATCAGCAACCCCAGATGCAACAGCTCTGGCCTGATCTCTATCATTCCCACGGGGTTTTCTTGCCATGTTATTTCTAATTGCCTTTGCCCATTTTAATGCATTTTCACTACCATTTGATTCAATTAAAGATGCCATTAAAGATTGATTATAGATATTGTTTGATGACCTGACTACTATTCTACCTTTCCACTTTGGGTCTGCTAAATCTTCATATGTTGATAATTCATTTTCTTTTACTTTATCCTTTGCATATACTATGACTCGAGCCCTAACGCTCAAACCAAACCACTGATTCTCATTATCTCTCATGATCTCAGGTACATTTTTTAATAATTTTGTTGATGAAACTGATTGTAATAGTCCCAGTTCCTTTGCCTTTACTAACCTGCCTGCGTCAACTGTTAGTAATATATCTGCAGGAGAATTTTTTCCTTCACTTTTCAGTCTTTGAATTAATTGGTCTGCACTGCCCTTAATTACATTGACCTTTATACCAGTTATGTCAGTAAACCTTTTGAATAAAATCTTATCAGAATCATAATGTCGATGGGTATAAACATTAATATCAGCCATTACAAAACAAGTAATGCACACAAGTATAATTAATTTATTAACAGTTTTAAATAGCATATGTTTTGCTCCTAATTCTAAATATCTTCATACACATTAATTTATTTTTTAACCCTATTGATATAGAAGGTGATCTTTAACAAATGAAAGTAAATGCACAAATCAATCACTTGGTTGAACCTTGATAATTAAAAAAACCAAGACCTTATTGTGTTAATCAACCAGCTGGATAATAATACTAAAATTAGAAAAGTATTTATCATATTTGAGATGGTTCTTTCAATTAGAAGGCACACCCTAAAAATTAATAGAAAATGCTACTGGGATTCAATCTCAATAATAAAGTTACACTTCAGGTCCTAGCCTTAATTGCTTTCCCATTTTTTCGATTAATCCGACTACTAAAGCATTACCCATGCAAAAATATCTCCAATTTTGGGGAATTGATTTAGTCCAGCCCTTTGGGAAGCCATTTATTCTTTCAACTTCCTCAGGAGTTAAAGTCCTATACTTTTCATTATATGGATCTATAATAAAATGTTTAAACCTACTTGGAGTTTGTCCCCCTTCACTGGTTATGATTGTTCTTGCAGGTTGATTTAGGTCTTCAGGGAAAGGTATTCCTCCCTCAGTATAATAAAAGACACTTCCGTCCTTTTTAATGCGTTTTTCTTTCTTTGCTCCTTTAAGGTATTTCCATTTTTCTATATCTTCTGTATTATTTACAAAATATTTTTCATCAACATTTTTTTGAAGAATAGATTTTAAACTTTTTTTTCTAATCTTTATGGGTTTGTAATCTTCTGTCCGAACATCTCCAGAAACCATTATTCCCATTTTCCAGAAAGGGTAAGCAAACTTATCGCTAACTTTTTGAATATTTTTTTCTATTTTAGTATAGGAAATATTTTCTAGGTCTAGAAGTAAATCATTTTCATCTAAGATTGGAAACTCTTTAGAGAAAAATCCATTATCCAGAAAATAGTGATTACTTTTAGCATTATCAGAAATACTCTCATACCAGTCTGTACCTTGTTTTGCTGCAAAAATAAATACTCTTCTTCGTTTTTGAGGGAATCCATAATCTGCTGCATTAATAACCCTCCACTCAACTACATATCCCTCATTACGTAAACAGGATAATATAATACCAAAATCTCTCCCTCTCTGGATTACTGGTGATTTTAGTAATCTATCAACATTTTCTAATAATAAATATGAAGGCTTTTTAGCTTTAACTACATCATAAATATCCCACCATAATACTCCTTTGATTCCCGCAATTCCTTTTGCGCGAGTAGTAGCTACTGAATAATCTTGGCAAGGAAAACCTCCTACTAAAAGGTCGTGGTCTGGGATAGATTTTTTATCTACCTTATTTATATCTGTATTTAAATCTGGAAAATCTCCAAAATTTTCTACATAGCAATTATATGCATGCTGAACTTTTGTTTTTGGCTCCCATTGATTAGCCCAAACTGTTTCATGACCAGCTTTCTCTAGACCAAGTCGAAAACCTCCTACCCCAGCGAACAATTCAGCAACTTTCAATTTTATTTTTTCGCTATTTCAATTTTTAAGAAAAATTGATTTAACGATTTTCCCATTAATATTTTTTAAACTAATTGACATTGAATTATCAATGCTATTAACAAGAATAGAACCATAATTTTCTTTCAGAAAAGTATCCCCTATCCTCAAAGGTCCATACTCTTCTTTATTTTGAATATCTTTATTCTCGAAATCATAAAGTGAATAATTTAAACTACTTGAAGTCATTTCTGAAATTATTTTACCATTATCGGTTCTGAATTGATAAAGACCTCCTCTATGCCTATCTCCAGATATAACTAGAGTATGACTTAAATTTGTATTATCAATTAAATCTATCAACTTTCTTCTTTCCCAAGGAAAATTATTCCAAGATTCCCAACCATGTCCAATAGGTAAAAATTGAATTGATGAAGCAATAATTCTTAGATCAACTGTTTTATTAATTTTTTTCCTTAACCAAATCCATTGATTTTTCCCAAGAATTGATAATGAGCTATCTTGGTTTGGAATATATCGCTCTTTTCTTGGTGATCCTAAATTATCACTAGGTAGCAAAGCATCTCTAAAAGTTCTTGTATCAAGAAATAGTACTTGAAGGATTTTATTATCAATATTATAAGTTTTTTCAAAATAAAGTCCCTTCCTTGAACGTCTTACATCATCCGATGGAATATCCCAAAATTTTAAAAATAATTCTTTAGAACTTTCCTTAAAAAGATATTCTTTCCCTCCGTCATTCATTCCATAGTCATGGTCGTCCCAAATAGCTTCAAATGGAAGATTTAATTTTAACATTTTAAAATTTAACTTTTGTTTATTATACGCAAATTTTAGTTTTTCAAGTTCTTTTGTTTCACTATCACCGTATACATTATCACCAAGCATGAAAAATAAATCAAAGCTATCTTTTTTTATTGATTCAAAAATCGGAAGTGATTTGTGTTGATTTATACAAGAGCCAAAACCAATTTTCATCTGGTTTGAATCTTTTAATTGAAGCTGGTTTGAGTTTTTTAACTGAAAAGAAACATTTGTATTATTTTCAGTACATGCTTCAAAGAAAAAAGTTGCGCAAAAATTTAAAAATAAAAAGGATGATAGATATCTATTCATATCCAAATCTACCTATCAACCCACAAACAGGAAACGAACTTTATTTTCAAATATTTTATGGGGAGTACGGATTAAGGAAGGCACCTAATTACTCATACGCCTATATGGGACTTTGTTTGGACTTTATAATGGAAGGGTTAAATGTGAAAAAAAGTACGAGTCTCTTACTATTTAAGAAGTATCATTTTTTTGGTATCAACGAAATCACCTGCTTGAATCTTATAGAGATATACCCCTGCAGATACTGGCTGACCTTGATTGTTGGTAGCATTCCATTGGATTGAATTATAGCCAGCATTTTGCTGAGTGCTAACCAGATTTCTAACTACTTTCCCTATTGTGTCATATATAGTAATGGTAACCAATTCATCTTCTGGCAAGTCATATTGTAAGATTGTAACAGGGTTGAATGGATTGGGATAATTGGCGTGCAACTTAAACACATTTGGTAAACCCATACCATTTAATTCCAAAAGACTAGTAAAAGGTGACTCGTATGCACCCATGTCAGGAGAGTTTCCTCCATAGTAAGAAGGATTTACATTAACAATAGTGTCGCCCATCCAATCTTCACCAGGTAGCATAAAGGAATCTAAATTGATGATTACCAATGCACTGCCCGCATCTATGCAAGGCGATTCTTGCTGTAAATGGAAGTCAGTGCTATCCATAAAAAGAGGATTAGCGGTAAAATTACCCACGCCATCAATACCACCATTTAGATTGGAATAATAGGGGAAAACTGTTCCGCTTACATCATCTGGAAAATTATTCCAAAGGATTGAATTTGCAAGAACCGCATAATGGCTCGCACCATGAATATGTATTCCACCCCCCGAACTACCTGCTGAATTGTTGGCAAAGGTCACACTTTTAAATAATGTGGATACATAATCATCATAAACAGAGTAAGCACCCCCATTACCTGTTGCATGATTACCTGAAAAAATTACATTTTCCACAATTACATGGGCTTCGCCGTTCCAAGCGCCACCAATGCCTTCCACAATAATGCCACCCCCTGTATTGCCTTGATTGTTTGAAATGATAAGGTCTGAAAGCAAGATGTCACCAGTCATTTTTATTTGCATTCCACCCCCTCGACCATTGGTACTGCCATTAGTAATGGTGAATCCGCTGATTTCTAATGGTGGTGATGCATCGTCACCAACTTTTATGACCCGCCCATTTTGATTTCCATCAATAATCGTTGAATCTGACCCGGCACCTATCAATGATAAATCATCTGTATTTGGCCACTGAATATTTTCAATATATGTCCCAGGACTCACATGGATTGAAAAACCAACCTCAGCAGAATCCAATGCTTCCTGAATAGTGGCATAATCTTCCGGAACACTAATTACATCAATGATTGTATCTATTAAAGTAGGAACCCAATTATTGATGGCCCAGAGGGTACGGTCAAATTGCCCGATGGAAAATCCCATCTGACATTCAGAACCATAGACATAATTCATTACATTATCCACTGGGTCACTTCCAGGATCATCCGGGCAAGTATCTACAGTGTAGTCACATACATAATTAGCAGATGTATGAGTGGGAGTATCATCCACATAATCTCCATGTGAATTCAGGTCACAACCATAATTGAATGTATGGAACAGACCCAATGAATGACCTACTTCATGATCAAATACATGATCTCGGCCTTCCTCTGCTGCTAAATCTGTAAGGTAAAGTCCTTTCATAGAAACACGATAAAAGATTGGGTCACCATTATCTATTGTCCAAGGAAAAAGTCCAACCCCGCCTAATGTGAGATTATAATAAAATCCAATTAAACTAAATATGTTGAGTGTCTCGAGTGAATTATATGCTAGTGTATAAATTGATTCCCAGGTATTCCATAAATCTCCTCCAATCGTCCAAGAATTATTATGAGTATAATCAATGGTATCTATTTCAAAATGGAAAGGAGATCCATTGGTATGGCGATCATTCAAACGATCTACGGCTCTTTGGATTTCATCTTCTGGTATCTTGCCTACAGGTGTATCACCAAGTCCTGTATCAAAATTAATATAAACACTGTTATAGGCAGTTTCAGATTGCCATTCTAAAAATTGTTCTTCAGCCCATGAGATTAAAATATTGTTGTTTGAATCAGTGATGTATCCAGAAACAGCTCCATTTTCATGGGGTGAATAAATTTGCAAATAATGGGGGCCTGCCTTTTCTAGAAATGTTAATTCTAAGGTTTGGTTTTCTTCAGTAAAACTAACCCAATCATCCATAAGCCAGTGTTTTGTGAACATGTCGTATAATAAAATGCCGGCATTTTGAGTTCCGCTCTCAAAATGCTCATTAATAGTCAAATGTAGAGTAATATCCGTAAGATTATATTTCCCATATATGATATGAAAAGCGAGTCCAATGTTATATTGCATCTCCCGGTCTCTATCTAATTCAATGAATTGGCGGGCATCAGCAGGGATGTTTGTATATTCATTGATTCCACATGTAAAAGGAAATTCTTTTTCAGGGAATTGTGCTGAGACAGTTCCTATCAAAACTAATATCATGAGCAGGCGAAGAATCATTATTGTATCTTTATTTCAATAGAATCATTTTCCTAGTATCAACGAAATCACGTGCTTGAATACTGTAGAGATATACTCCTGCTGATACTGGTTGACCTTGATTGTCTGTAGCATTCCATTGTATTGTTTTATGGCCAGATGATTGGTTGATATTAACAAGATTATTTATCACATTACCTAGCAAATCATGAATAGTAATTCTAACAAATGAATCTTCTAGTAAATCATAATGAAGTGTGGTGACAGGGTTGAATGGGTTGGGGTAGTTTTGATGTAACCTAAATGTTTCAGGGGGAATAATCTCACTAGATATCGCAAGTTGTTGTTCTTCACATTCGCTAGTATCCAAACCAACTCTCCACAAAACTATATCATCACCAGACAAGATTATATTCCCATCACATTCAAAGTCAACAAAACTCCCACTACCTCCATCAATAGTTTAATTACACTAACGATACTTTCTATTATAATACTAAATTAATCTTAAAATTCTTCATTAATGTTAAGACTCACTCATCATCCCACAAACAAAAAACCCACAAATGAGTTTAACATACTAGGCATACATTAACAATTATAATTGAAAAAGAAATTAATAAACTCCCTAGTTATTCATTAAAACTTAGGGTTGAAATTTCATCAGTAACGGTTCTTATTCTTGTATGTCAAGTCTCTATGCGGTTTTTAAGATTAGCCATTACTTTATCTTTTTTTTTAGAGTTATTATAATGTTTAACACAAATAGGGGTGTTAAGTTTGAATATAATCCATAGTTTTTATTGTTATTAAATTGTACAATGAACGATAAACAAAAATTATTAGTCATGGTTGGAACTGGTTCTCTTTTAGTCTTTCTAATAACTATTTTTGGATTGGGATTTAGTCCAATACATAGATGGTTAGATACCAGTGAAATAAATTGGGAATATGAAAAATCAAATGTTGATTTTGATAATGAGAAAGAATGGTACAAATGGGCTGAAGATTTAAAATATGAGAAAGGCACACATAGAACAAAAATAGGACTCCCATTACTTTTTAATAAACCAACCAAAGAAGGAGAAAGGACAAACTGGCTAGGCATAATCTCTTGCTTCAACATGGCTTTCTGTTTGACTGGCTTTTTTCTTTTCAAAGATAAATAACTAATCATCCAAACATCTATGCTTGATTGGTTTAAAAAAAGAAGAATGCTCCCGAGATGGAAATTGATGGGGATACTCACTTTTGCAGTGCTCTTTGGAATGACTTTACAAAACTCAATGGAAAGTGGTAATTATGGATTTCCATTTGCAATCTTCTTTTTTGGTATCGGTTTTGCATACGATAGGTAATTAGGTAACTGATCATATAAACATCCTAAATGGATAAACCTTCTTTTATCTATTGTCCTTTTTGTTTAAATGTTGACTAGACTAAAGATGAAAATTTGAGGTGTTTAGTCATTTAAGGAGAATCATTTTCTTGGCATCAACAAAATCACCTGCTTGAATCGTATATAAATAAACTCCTGCAGATACTGGCTGACCTTGATTATTAGTTGCATCCCATTGGACTGATTTTCGACCTGATGATAAATCATTATTAACAAGTTGCTTTACAATATTTCCAATAATGTCGTAAATCATAAGATTCACGAACGATGTCTTGGGTAGTTCAAACTCTAGTGTTGTAATGGGATTAAATGGGTTGGGATGATTGGGGTACAATACAAACTTGTCCGGAAAATTAGATGAAGATACTCCCATAAGTTGCAGGTTGTGGTATTTCACATTTCCATCGTAGTCTACATCAGATAAACGATAATCATATGTTTCATTCTCTTGAAAAGTATTATCTGTGAACGTGTAAATGGTTTGATGGGATACACTTCCTTGTCCTTGAAGAGCTGGATGGGTAACATAAGTGGCAATCTGAATCCAGTCTGCGATAGGTGTCTTTCTATCCAGATTAAATCCAAGATTATTTTTCTCACTTTCTGTAATCCATTGTAAGGTGATGCCGTCATTCCTAATATCCAATAATTCAAAAGAGGTTAACTCTACAGGAAGAGATAAGTCACCTACACCTCCAACTCCCACAACCTTTATCGGTGTAGATCTATTTGTGGTAGAATTATCTCCCAGCTTCCCAGAAGCACCATGACCCCATGCATAGGTACTTCCATCCGCTGCCATTGCAAGCTGATGGGATCCACCACCACCTATGCTCGTGATTTTATTATTTGAATCATCACCTAAATAGGTTGTCCCGGAATATTCACCTTTTAAAACTTTAACAGGAGTATTGCTTTGAGTTGTTGTTCCATTTCCTAATTGACCAGTACCATTTTGTCCCCATGAAAATACTGTTCCATCTGCAACGATTGCTAAAGCAAATCCTGACCCACCCCTAATACTTGTTACTTTATTACTTGCATTATCTCCAAGATAAGTTGTCCCGGAATATTCACCTTTTAAAACTTTAACAGGAGTATTGCTTTGAGTTGTTGTATTATCCCCAAGCTGACCACTGCTGTTATTCCCCCAGGTATAAACAGTTCCATCAGCTCCTAATGCAAGGCTATATGAGCCTCCGGCAGTAATTGCAACAATTTTGTTACTCGAATCATCCCCAAGGTAAGTGCTTCCAGAATAGTCACCCTTGAGCACCTTTACTGGTGTGGAGGTATTAGTTGTTGAATTATTCCCAAGCTGACCTTGATTATTATAACCCCAGGTATATACTGTCCCATCTGCAGCAAGAGCAATAGAGTGGTAAGAGCCCATTTCAATATCAACTATTTTATTCCCTGAGCCATCCCCAAGATATGTCGTTCCTGAATATTCACCTTTGAGAACTTTTTTGGGAATATTCTTATTCGATGTAGTATTATCTCCAACTTGACCAAATTGATTATACCCCCAAGCGTACACTGCACCATCCTCATCAAGTGCTCCAGAAAATAAATAACCCTGCGATATATCAGCTATTTTATTCCCAGAATCATCACCTAAGTATGTAGTCCCATTATAATCTCCCTTAATGGTTAATGAAGGAGTATATCTCGCTGACCAACTACCATCTCCAATTTGACCTAAATGACCATACCCCCAGGCGTAAACAAGTCCATTTGCATCCAATGCAATACAATTATGACCTCCTGAATAAACTGCCGTTATTTTATTGCTTGAGTTATCCCCAAGGTAAGTGCTTCCAGAGTAGCCACCCTTAAGCACATTTACTGGTGTTGAGGAATCAGTTGTTGAATTGTTCCCAAGCTGACCACCTACATTATAACCCCAGGTATATACTGTCCCATCTGCAGCAAGAGCAATAGAGTGATTCCCTGTACCATTTCCAACTTGCTGGGAAAATAAAATTGGAATGGTAAAAATAAGACAAATAATCTTTCGCATACTACCAAATTATATAAATGGCAAGATCCCAGCAAATCAATTATATATGAAAGTACATAACTATCTATGAACCACAACCCCATCATATATACGCATCGCTAGACTACTTGTGAGTACTTGGTTTTTCTATGATGGTTTTGTCCTTTCAAGAAAAATAATAAATGCTTCACGACTGAAAAATAACAACATCCTTCTTGATTCTCTTTGTACTGCCTTGATACTGTACCCTTGACTCATATAGCCATTTAAAAATTCAGTTAATTTATTTGTGTCAACTTTTCCTGAACCAAGAAACAAAGTACTCAAGGCACTTTCATTATAGTTAATAACTAAAGCTTCATTCATTTTGTAATCCCTTATTTATGAGTTCATATTACAAAAATTATTGTAGAATGTGTGCCCTCTAATTTTCGCACCCTACCCCCTTGCTTAACAAATCTAACCATCATCGCACTAACATAAAGCCCCATCAAATGATAGGGCTTTATTGAGATGCGTTTGGTATTTACTCTCTACCTCAGACTCGAAAAACCACACTTCTCTT
>PBFM01000049.1 GCA_002718655.1 Fidelibacterota bacterium | reverse complement strand
CTGCATTCGTAGAGATAACCTGTTCGGTGAAATTTTGAGACCCATCATTCTCGTACCAGGCAACCTTATCATCAGAATAAGAAGTCGAGAGTACATCCATGTCACCATCTCCATCCATGTCTAATGCATGGACGGATTTTGCACCATCTGCATTCGTAGAAATAATACTTTCGTTAAATGTAACTGATGCGAAAATATGATGTGTAAAAAATATAAGGCTTAAACATGATTTTTTCATTTTCTTCCTCTATCGTAGCATGAATAATTAGGTTATTTATTATTTTTTTTATGGTGAATAAAATTTTGTACTATTGCTATTGAGACTCACTATAATTTATTATCAAATACAACTTATCACAATTTTCTTTTGTTTTTGGATTAGATTTTTTTAAGAGTAATTAAAATTGAATGAAAATATATATTTGATTTAAAAGTTAGATGGATACTTAGAACCCCGCAAAAGCGGGGTTCTCTTATTGTGTACCCGGGGCCGGACTCGAACCGGCACGTCCTTACGGACAATGGATTTTAAGTCCATAGTGTCTACCAATTCCACCACCCGGGCACGATATGGAGGCGTCGGCCGGATTCGAACCGGCGAATAACGGTTTTGCAAACCGGTCCCTTAAGCCACTTGGGTACGACGCCATGAAATAATTAAAATTCAGGGGGAAATTTAGTAAACGTTTTCTTTCTAACAATTCCGTTTTTTTAAAAAAATATAGTATTTTCTAGCATGGATGTTGTACGTTTAAATATTTATGAGAGACTTCGAGATTTCAAGGTTCCTTCGTCGGTCTTGGATGCGATCTTCTCAAATGAAACCGATGTAAAGGTTCTAGAAGATGCATTTAACTCCCTAGTAAAGGATGGCTTACGTGAGGATGATGCAGCCGAAAAGATATCTGAGATGATATTCAAAGAGCTAAACATCGACCCGATTCATTTAGAAACCGATGAAAAATAATTTACTCTGTATGTTGGAGTCACTGGCTTTTCCATCAATAGTTCATATTCTTTACCACTCATTACTTCAGCCCTGATGCTGTCCATTGTCTTGAAGTGTCTGATACCAGCATGATAGGAAGATATTTGTTTGGCATCCAAGCTATCCAAGACTTGAACTGCATGACGCATTCCCTTATTTCTTGAGTAGCCTTCCCTTAGGTCCTGCCATAGGGTCGGACTAGATTCCATGCTGCTTTTTGCAAGAATGAAATACCTGATCACAAACTCATCCATCCCAAGCGGCGACCTTGCAGTGAGCAATGAAAAAAGTGATATCAGGATGAGCTTTCTCACTACTTACTCACAAACTTTTTGGGTCAATCCCGTCCAACCATTTCTCTACATGACCCACAACAGAATCTAAACAACCGTCATCAAAAGGAAGATCCAGTCCAGCGAGTTCAACAAGCTCGGTAAACGTAAGACTACCACCAGCTTTGCAAAGACGAACATAGTCTGACCACGCTTTTGAACTGTCATTTTGATTTTTTATCCAAAATTGGAATGCGCAAGTTTGTGCCAGTGTGTAGTCAATGTAATAAAATGGCATCTGGTAAATATGTAGTTGCCCCTGCCATATTCCACCATTTTTTGGAAACTGAAGATCATCATAGTCCCTATTCGGTAGGTAGATAGACTCAAGGTCCAACCATTTTTGATTTCTTTCTTTTGGAGTAACATCTGGATTTTCATACACCCAATGCTGAAAATGATCAACACAGGCACCATAGGGTAAAAAGGATAGACTTCCAGCTATGTGTTTATATTTGAATCTATCTGTTTCTTCCTTGAAGAATTGATCCATCCACGGCCAGGTAAAGAATTCCATGCTCATGGAGTGTATCTCTGCAGCCTCCATCGTTGGCCAAATGTACCCCATCAGTGGCTGCTTTCTACTAGAATAACATTGAAACGCATGCCCTGCCTCATGGGTCAGAACCGTTATGTCATGATCAGTTCCGTTGAAATTGGAAAAGATGTATGGACGATCATATTTGGGAAAAGAGGTACAAAAACCACCTGGACTCTTACCCTTTCTGTTTACCAGATCCATCAACTCTTCTCTGATCATCATGTCAAAAAACTCTCCTGTCTCATCAGAAAGCTCGCCATACATTTTCCGTGCGGCATTTACTAATTCATCTGGGGTACCCTTTGGCTTCGGGTCTCCCTCCTTGAAATTGATGCCATCATATACATATAAATGATCTAGACCTAAAATCTCTTTTTTCTTCTCGTGCAATTTTTGAACCACTGGTACCACCCTATCTACGATCTGTTTTCTAAAATTTGCCACTTCATCGGGGCCATAATCAGCGCGACCCATCCTCTTATAACCTAGCTCAATAAAATTCTCATAACCTAAGGTGCGAGCTATCTCATGACGAAGCTTAACCAACTTGTCGTAGATATCATCCAACTCTGTGGCGTTATCACTGAACCAATTGAATCTTGCCTCATAGGACCTTTTTCTAGTGTCTCGGTCAAAATCACTATGGAAGGGCCCTAGGCCCGCAAGGTTATATTCCTCACCATCAAATTCTATTTTCGCACCTGCAGTTAGCTTGGTATAGTCATTTCTCAAGACAGTTTCTTCTTTTAACATTTTCTTTATCTTTGGGTCAAATGTTTCTAGAGACATCTCGATGTCTTTGAGATACTTACGACCCCATTTTTCCGACAGCTCCTTCTTGTAGACGGATTTATTCAACTCAATTTCGAACGAATTAAAACACTCTGCCATGTCAGGACCTATTGAGTCATAATATTCTTTTTCTGCCTTTGCATTTTCATCGTTTATGTTGCGACTAAAATTCAAGCTTGCAATCGCTGCATATGATGCATAATCCCGCCCAAATTCATCTATCTCGATTATGGCATTGATCTGATCCTGTGCAGAATCTGCTTTCGTAAACCTATCAACGATTAGAGACATCTTTTTCTTACTTTCTTCAACATTGATACGTTCATAATGCAATTCACTGTATTTCATTTTTTCACTCTCATGTTAAATTATTTAATCGCCTTGGTTGCAAGACGGCTTTTTTTTCTTGCGTCTCTACCAGATGGGTCAGGCTGTGGTATTGCTCTTAATAATTCTTTTGTATAATCATGCTCCGGATCAGCAAAGATTGATTCAGTTTCTTTTATTTCTAATAGTTCACCATCGTACATTACCCCAACGCGATTTGAAATATGCTTCACGACACTTAGGTCATGCGCAATAAAGATTATTGACAGATTGAACTCCTCCTGCAGATCCATCATTAGATTTATTATCTGAGCCTGAATGGATACATCCAAGGCTGAGACTGGCTCATCAGCTATGATTATGTCAGGATCAGTTGCTAGTGATCGAGCGATGCCTATTCTCTGGCGCTGACCTCCTGAGAACTCATGCGGGTATCGGTTGGATTGCTCTGTTGTCAAACCTACTTTATTCAGTAACCAGTCAACTTTTTCCATCTTTTCATTATCTGACAGATCGGTGTTTATGTTCAGAGGTTCTTTTATTATGTCCTTAACAAGCATTCTAGGGTTGAGCGATGAATACGGGTCCTGAAATATCATTTGCACGTATTCCCTATAGTTCTTCATTATTTTCGGTGCAAGTCCCAATAGTTCAACCTCATCATTATCCAATACCAAGGATATCTCTCCCGTTATCTTCACATCAGGTGCAGTTAGTTTAAGAACATTGAGAATCGCATTACCCAATGTAGATTTTCCAGATCCTGACTCACCAACGATTCCAAGGGTCTCGCCCTTGACCAGGTCAAAGCTAACATTCCTAACAGCGTGGACTGCACCAACCTTCCTTTTTAATATTCCACCAAAAATGGGAAAATCAACACTAAGGTTTTTAACCTTCAATATTTTAGCTTGCTCACTCATCAATCAATAGCATCTAAGTTTACTCTAGCATAATGGCCTTCCTTGATCTTTATCAGATCTGGCTCGATGGTTGTTCCCCCACATGCACAGTCCTCTGGGTCAAATCTTGAACACAGTTTGCACTCATCTCCTAGGTCCAGTATGGATGGCACCATGCCTTTCAGTGCCTTAAGTCTTCTTGCATTTCCTTCCATTCTTGGAATCGAGTCCATTAATGCCCTTGTGTAAGGATGCACTGGATTACTGAAAAGATCATTGATGGACGCAATTTCTTGAATGACGCCACCATACATCACGATGACTCGATCACAGGTCTCGGCAATAACGGCAAGATCATGGGTGATTAGTAATATAGCAGCATCCTTTCTACTATCCTTGAGATCCATCATGAGGTCTAAAATTTGCGCCTGTATTGTCACATCAAGTGCCGTAGTTGGTTCATCAGCAATTAGGAGCGAAGGGTTACATTGAAGTGCCATTGCTATCATGATTCGCTGTCTCATTCCACCTGAAAATTGATGAGGATAGTCATTTATTCTTCTTTCTGGATCTGGAATACCGACGGCATTCAACATTTCTATGCTTTTCTTAGTAGCATCTTCAAAAGTTAGTCCCTCATGCTTCACCAGTATCTCATTCATCTGAGATGACACCCTTAACACTGGGTTCAATGATGTCATTGGCTCTTGGAATATCATGCTAATATGTTTTCCTCTGTATTCTGTCATTTCTTCATAGCTGAGATCTAGAAGATTTTTACCATCATAGTTCACTTCGCCACTAACGATCTCACCAGGCGGGTTGGGAATTAATCTATTAATCGATAGAGAAGTAACTGACTTACCAGACCCTGACTCGCCCACTATTCCTAAGACTTCACCGTTGAAAATGTCAAACGAAACATCATTGACTGCCTTGACCGTTCCGGCTTCAGTGTGGAAATATGTTTTTAAATTTTTTATCTCAAATAATTTTTTACTTATCATCTAAGTCTCGAATAAACCTTTGGGTCAAAAGCTTCTCGCACTCCCTCACCAATGAAAACTATGAGCAAGAGCGTAAAGAACTGAGCAGTCACAGGGGAAAAGACCATCCACCATTTTGTAATGTTTTGTAGACCAATGTCCAGCATCTGACCCCATGAAGGAGTTGGAGGAGGAAGACCAAATCCAAGATAATCTAGACCAACCAGTGCCGCAATCCCTGCTACGACGGAGAATGGGAAATATGTAATTATTGGCACCAATGAATTCGGTAAGATGTGTTTGAACATTACATTAAAATCAGACTGCCCCATTGAAAGTGCGGCAGCAACGTATGCCTTTGCCTTTTCTCTATAAAATTCAGCTCGCATGAGATATGTCATGCTGATCCAATTAACTAATGTATATATACCGATCAATAAGAAAAATGATGGTTTGATTATGGAGGAAATGATTATGATCACAAAAAGCATCGGAAGACTCGACCAAACCTCAATGACCCTTTGAAAGAACAAGTCAAAACGACCTCCAAAATATCCCATCGTTCCGCCTATCAAAACTCCAAAAATGTAATTCACCACAGTTAGAACCAATGCAAAAGAGATCGATATGTTAAACGCGTAGCACATTCTAGCAAAAACATCCCGCCCAGTGTTATCAGTTCCCAACCAGTGGCTTTTGGAAGGAGGCTGATACATTTTATTTCCAGAATATGTGATGTCCTCATATGGAGAGTATGGATAAAGTGGCATGATGACCCAGTTCCCAGGTTCATTTTTAAATTTGCTCTGAAGAGTTCTATATCTTGCCTCTCCTGGAACATCCTGACCAAATGTTTTTCCAGAAACATAGCCCTTGATAATTGGAAAATATAATTCTCCATCATAGCGAACGATTAGAGCGCGATTATTAATGATGATCGGCAGTAAGAATGAAAGCAAGTAAAGCCCTAGTAGAATTATTAAGGAATAGTAACCTCTTTTCAGAGACTTGAACTTTTTCCATCTTCTTCTATTTATAGATTCATTCATTGCTATATTTTCATTGACTTCTTTAAGCTTTACTTAAATCTAATTCTTGGATCAACGGTTGCGAGGGCGAGGTCAGAGATTATGTTTCCAATGAGCCTGATGATTACGACAATGACCAAGAAACCAAGGGTAATCGGATAGTCACGTGCCAGAATCGCTTCGTAAGCCATTCTACCAAATCCATCAATATTGAACATTCGTTCGATAAAATAGGATCCAGATATCACGACACCGAGAATGTGACCTATCCCAGAGGCGATCGGTATGAGACTATTTCTGATTGCATGTAACCATATGACTCTTTTTTCTTTTATGCCTTTAGAAAATGCGGTTCGAATATAATCTTGACTAAGATTCTCTAGTAGACTGTTTTTCATGAGCACCGTCATGGTGGCAAAACTGCCTATCGTCCAGGCGATTATTGGTAAGATCATATGATGGATTTGATCGGCAACCTTTTGTAAAGGTGTAAGGGTTTCCCATATTTCAGTAGGACTTCTAAATCCGCCCAATGGAAAAATCTCCCAGAAACTTCCTCCTCCAAATAGAACCAGTAGAACACCTCCAAGTGCCCAACCCGGTATTGAATATGCAATGAAGATGATCACGCTAGAGCCAAAATCAAACATGGACCCGTGATTTAGAGCTTTTTTTATTCCAAGTGGAATACAAACTAAATATGAAAGTATTATGCCTGTGAGACCGTAAAATAAAGAGATCTTGAATCTAGGTTTCATCACATCCGTAACCGGCTGCATGTATGTATACGATCGTCCAAGATTACCAGTTAGTATTCCAGAAAATTCCTTTTGAAAGATCACTGCATTCAAAGACCCATCAGAATCTATTTCATCCACAGATGCATACCAATACCTACTAACACTTCCATCCTTCTCAAAAACTCTGAACTCATTATTATCAAGGATGTGTATGTCAACCTTCCATAATTTTCCATCTTTCTTTCCGACTCGCTTTTCAACTATCTTCGCACCAGGTTCTACCATGAAGTTTCTGTGTTTTATCTCTCTTGGAAAAAGCCCCAGCCATATAAAATACCTTTGATATATTGGCTTGTCAAAACCATAAAATCGTTCTAATTCCTTGAGAGCTTCCGGTGGGAGTGAACCACCACCATCTCCTGAAATACCGGATGAGGACGCACCGCCTTCTGCAGAGATTGCACCTCCCATTTGTAGCTGCAGCATGATCTGCTCTATGGGACCTCCCGGCGCCATTTGGAGTATGGTAAATACGAGTACCGTAGACCCTAAAAAGGTCGGTATCATCAGAAGAATTCTTCTTAAGAAATAGGTCGCCATCTAAGGCTATATTTTAGCTTGCTAACTCTAATAAATAAGCAGGCCAGTATTTCATGTCTATTGGCATGATAGGTAATTGTTTCCCATTTTGCATTGCGTCATCTAAACGATCTACTTTTTCATCATCAATCCACCAATAGTAAAAGGCATCCCAGTATTCACCAACATATCTGGAAAGCATCCAATCTGGATAACCAAATTTATCCCACCACATCATGCGAGAATAATTTCTAGCAATGCTAAATGCTATGGGATGGACCTCGTTAAATATACCATCAATCTCCTGAATGATCTCAATACGTCGTTTCTGGTCAAAGCAAATATCATACTCATCAAGAAGTTCATCAACCCTGTCACTTTTAAAACCCCATACATTATTATTGTCATCCTGGTCAGCAAGCGTTGACCTGAGGCTGCTTTCTGGATTTGGGTATATGAGCCCTGAATATGCCAGCATGCAAACGTTAAAATTTCTTGCGTTCACATTCTTTATCATCGTATTGTAATCAATGAACTGTATCTGCATGTCCATTCCATATTCTTTTAGCATTTGCTGAACAGGTGTTATCATATACGCACTAGTTTTCTGAGTAATTATGGTAAATGATAGTACCCTACCAGTTTTTTCATGTACTAACCAGCCGTCAGAGTTTCTTGAGGTATAGCCAGCCTCCTTCAGTAGTTGTACTGCTTTTTCGGGATTATATTTGAATTTGTTATTATTTGGATTTTCATAAACAGTACCAGAGTAAAGAGAATTCATCATTCCATACTCATTATAATACATCTCACGATTCATTTTTTCTCGATCATAAAGATAGCAAAAAGCATAACGAATTCTTTTATCATTGAACGGCCACTCTCTCATGTTAAAATAATAACCACTTGTACCTGCTGGTTTTTCCGAGAAAATCCTTTGCTTTTTCATCCATCCTTTTTGTGTTGCTTCAAAGTCGGTTTCTTCGATCCATCTTCTTGAGCGGACTACGTTAAATATGTCTTGCTCTCCTTTCTTGAATTTCTCAAACTGCAGAGCATCGTTATCTTTCACTACGGAAACTTTTATCTTATCGAAATTGAACATGTGCTGACTAAACGGGCTATCCTTATCCCAGTAATCTTCTCTTCTTTCGAAGGTATATGATTCTTGATTTTTTATGTTCTCTTCTGGTATGAAATATGGTCCCGTTCCTGGAATCATTGAAAATGCATATTCCTCCAGAAATGCAGTTCCATCTAATTCTTTTAAGATATGATTTGGGTGTAGTTTCATTATAGCAAAATAAAGGAAATTTCTCCAGTTCACAGTGTTGGCTTTTACGGATACGATATATTTTGATTCCGCAACTGGCCTCTCAAATTTTCCATATGTCATTTGTTCAAACGGTGATAAGATTGTTTCATCCATTCTAAGGTCCCAGGTCGCCACCACATCTTCGGCAGTGACAGGCATGCCATCCCACCACCTTGCATCAGGATTGATTCTAAATTTGAATTTCATCTTATCATCGGATATGTGCCAATGAGTTGCAAGTTTTGGAATAAAGTCAAGTGTTGTAGGATGTTGAGATAGTAATGACTCATAGCATAATGAAGCTATGGTTCTTGAGTTTAATACCTGAGAACTGTTTTGGCCAATGATTCTCATTGTTCTTGGGAAAAGTGAATGTATGTAGTTGAGCGTTCCTCCTTTTTTTGCCTTCGGGTCACCAAAGTAGGTTCCATCCTTTTCCTTAGACCATTTATAAGTCTGAAAGCCAAGACCCTCTGCGAGATCTTCGAATCCATAGCCTCCATCTTTAGCAGATGTACTCTGGTCCTTTTTAGATTCTGATTTTTGTGGTGTCATTTTCTTATTATTTTTACCATCTCCCCCACAGGAAATAAATAAAACACACGCTAGTCCTAATAGATATATTTTCATTTTCATTTAATTATTTATTGATAAGGTTTTAGTTTAAAAAATTGACACGAAGTTAGTATCGCAAAGCCAAATTTAACATCCAAAATGATCTTTTATTTGGCAATACTTCAACCTCATGGTTTAGTTGCATAAATCTTCCCTATGAAATAATAGCCGAAAGAAACAAAAACACACATTGCGTGTGTTGATGTCCAGCCTGCCATTCTCCTTGCTTTCTTATAATCACGATTCCAATCTCTTAGATGGAGTTGTTTAATTTTTTCCTTTCCACCATTCTCCTCACATTCTTTCATTAACTTTTTAAACTTCAATATGTCTTTCAAGGGAACGGCCTTGACTCCCTTCTTTTGCGCCAATCTAATTAATGGGTCAGAGCAAGGATCCATATCTTTTTCACCTACCTTGGCAAAAAGTAGACTAGAAAACATAAACGTGTAAACTAATCCTCTCATTTGATCCCATATACAATTTTTAAAGAAAAAACAGGAAGATCAGTGATTTTCATTTTAGGACCTGTAACCTTTTGTCTCTGAATCCTCCAATTATCATTATTATAAAAATTATTCATGAAACCACCTTTTACATCAATCGCTAATCTGGAGTTAACATAATATCGTACACCAAGTTTACTACCATAGCCTATCCAATCAGAAATCATGACATCTGTCGCACCCATGTCAGTGATTGGATCTTGATCACCTCCAAAACTATTGATCAGGTCATTCCAATCTTCAGTCTTGTCACCAGGTGTTGTGTCCATTTCTATCCTGCCTCTTCCCCAAATTGGTGTCAAGGTAAAATTCAACTCTATTCTAGGTTTCCATCTAAAATAGGTCTCAATCGGAAACATTCTGTATCTAATGGAGCGACGAAAGACGGCATTTGAATTCACAATCTCAAGGTTATTTCCTATTTCATAGGATAATAATGAATTATAACCAATTCTTGCATTGTTAAAGAATTCATAAGATATACCCCAATTCAACAGTAAATTTCTATTCAAGAATCCTTTCGTGGGGAATTGTATGCTTAAATTATCATCAAATCCAGACAGAGTTGGCTCATAAAAACCGAAGCCCATGTCCACACTTATTTTAGGTTGTGAGTAGGCTCTATCCCATGCAAAAAGCAATAAAGAAAGTATGAATACATAGATTTGACTCTTCATAAACGGTTGCTAATTTAAGCCCTATGAAACATTTCCACTGCATATTCATTTTCATTACTTCAATATTAATTTCTGAAACGAAGAAAACTGATGTTAAACACATGATAGTAGAATACAAGGGTAGAACTACTGAATGTTTCATTGACTCCATTGGATACGAGTATCTTTATTTCACACCAAAGGATTCTGTTGACAAAGACTCCATGAAGCTAAAGGATGTCTATTATGCTTATAACGATTTTAATAGGGTATTTCACTACAGCTGGAGTTTTGAGGAAAATATTAGAAGAATCGAGAATCGTGCTGGAAAATTATTTACCGTCTCTGGAGACACTCTAGACTTTATTGGAATCACATTTAATCACGACATGATCCAGCCAGAAATACTTGTCAAGACTGAGAAAGGTCAATCTGAATATGTTTCCATGTTTGATGTTGAGAGCATTGAGACAGACTATTCCATCATGTCATATTCAGTAAAAAACGGATTCAACATTTCCTTTTATTCTTTTTTAATAGTTACAGCAATTGACGTTTTACTTAACTGGGATAAAGAAAGGAGAGCCTCACCTCAAATTTGGGATCAATATAATGACCTCATGCCAAAAATTTCACCACTTGGTTTTAACAAGCAAGAAGGTACAGGGGTAGCTTACGAATCATTTACCGCCGTAATTCCTAGTTCCGTAATGATTTCAATGGCATATGATGTTTATAGTAATAAAAATGAATTTTATTTTACTCCAGTACTGGAAAATAAAGAATTTGGTAGAAGCATGTATGTATTTTCTTTAAAACACATACTAGATACACAATTAATGAAGGTAATCTTCATGCTTGAAAAATCTAAACTAGGAAGAAAGGTCATTGAATGGTTTCGTTGAAAATTAATGTAAATTATAACCATGACTAAAGCGCTCAATATACTTCACATATCCTTTTCGATAATCCTTTTGCTCTTCCTTATGGACTGCACGAGTGACCCGATGGAGATAGCTGAGCCTGACAAGTCGCCCCCACAAGCCATGATACTTTACCCAGCAAATGGAGAGTCAGTAAAAGGTGAAATAATTATTCAGGTAAGATCAGTGGATAATGATGAAGTTGATTCAGTAATATTTCTGATTAATCAAGAAAAAGTTTCTACGGATTCTTCTCACATAGATAATGTATTCTCTTATCGTTGGGACACAGAAATATCAACAATGGAAAATGGTGAGCTAATAAAAAAATATGCAGAAGATGAGTTCCACTATATATCAGTCATTGCATTTGACCCATATGGAAACAGCTATGCCAGTGCACCCATCCTAGTAAAGATAGATAACATTGACAATGAGGCACCCACTGGATTCATCCTAAGTCCTTTTGCCGGACAGAACATCAGCTCCGTTGTAAACATAGAGGTCATTGCAACGGATAATGATAGCATTCAATATGTAAGTTATTTCATAAACAATGTTTTGCAAGGCTATGTTCAAGAAATCCCATATGTGTTTCCGTGGAACACGAATCTAGTTGAAAGCGGTAATTTTTACTCCCTTCATGCGAATGTCAAGGATATGAATGATAACATAACTACAATTGCTCCAATAAGCGTATTTGTTGATAATGGTGTAGGAACAGACATTACACCTCCCACTGGTGCCATAGTGAGCCCACCTGCTGGACTAATAGTTAGTGGTGAGGTTCAGATCATCATTTCTGCAAATGATAACCGCGCAATGGGCGAGGTTGCGCTATCCATTGATGGAGAATACATAGAGACAATCCAGCAGGAACCTTATTACTATTCTTGGGACACTGCAGGTGCCACGGAAGATGAGGAACACATCATTAGCGTCGTACTTATCGATCTTGCAGGAAATGAAAGCACCCTTAACCCAATCGCGGTAACAGTAGATAATTTTCCAGAGCAAGACACCCAGCCTCCAACCTTAACCATTTTTAGTCCTGTTCCAGGCCAAACACTTAATGGCGTTGTTAACATAGAAATAAATGCCATAGATGAGTCTGGCATCGACCATGTTGAATTCATCATAAATGGAGAAAACAATAACCTTATTGATAGTATCGCACCATATGTGTACGAATGGGATACAGAAAATGAATTCGATGACATCCAACATTGGATAACAGCAATTGGATTTGACGTTGAGGGGAATCAAAGTCTAGCTCCTCCAATCTATATTTATGTAGACAATAATGATAACATTATCCCAAACGGAACGATCACAAATCCCATTCCTGGTCAAACAGTCAGTGACACAGTCAATATTGAAATATCAGCGACTGATAATGTAGGAATAGACCATGTTACACTATCTATTAATAATATTATTAGAGATACGCTTTATAATTATCCATATTCATACAGCTGGAATACAAACGAGGAAATTGAGGATGAATCGCACAACATAAGCGCAGTAGCTTATGATAGCTCAGGGAATTTTTCACCCATCGGTGCAATAGTTGTTTTTGTAGATAATGAATTAAATGATAATAGTCCACCTACTGGAATTATTGCTAGCCCTATTTCAGGTCAAACAGTTAGTGGGATAGTCGATTTTAATGTGATTGCTCAGGATGATACTGGTATTTCAGAAGTAATTTTTTACATTGATGGTGAGAATGTACATAATTCAAATTCTGAGCCATACACTTTTGAATGGAACACCGCATCACTTGATAATAACTCTGAACACACACTCTCCGCGACTCTAACGGATGATGTAGGCAATATAACCATTCTTCAACCTATACTAGTTACAATATCAAACTAATGCATAGCCAAAAGACTTATTTACTTTTCATTATTCTATTATTTTTCAGTTGTGAAGGTCCCATGTTCAATGTCCCTGATGATGTTGACTCCATCCCACCGACCCTTACGTTAACATACCCGGCAGAACAAGCTGTATTATCTGATACGGTTTTGATCTCCGCCTATGCATTTGACAATAATGAGCTTGAAGCAGTATCCATTTACCTAAATGATTCGGTCGTACATATTAGCAAAGATGGCCCATACGAATATTCATGGAACACATTGAATAGTACCGAAGATGAATTTCATACCATACGAGCAAAAGCTAAAGATGTTGAAGGTAACGAAAATTATACCAATACCATACAAGTATTGGTTGATAATGAGGATAACATTGATCCTACGGGCACTTTACTTTTCCCATACACCGGCCAAACTCTCATGGGATCAATCAATATAACGATCGAGGCCAATGATAATGAGAGTACTCCTCTTGTAACCATTTACATAAACGGTGATTCCATCATCTCCATTGCTGAACCACCATATACCTACACTTGGGATACTAATGAAGAAGTGGATGACATAATGCATGTAATACATGCCCACGTGAGTGATGGTGTTGGTAATCAAATAACCTTGGGACCCATTAATGTTACCGTGGATAATGAAGAAGCAGAAGATTACATAGCCCCAACTGGCAACATAATCAATCCAGCATCTGCATCGACCGTTTCTGGTGTGGTTAATATTGAGGTTAGCGCGTTTGATAACGTAGCTATGTCCCAAGTGGACTTTATCATAAATGGTAGTATTGAGGCACAAGTAACGTCACCATCCAACCCGGATGAACCATATACATATGGATGGGATACTGAAAATGAGAATATTGAAGAAGACGCATATCACATCATTAATGTCAATCTTCACGATGAAGCTGGAAATACAACAGCACTTTATCCAGTAACAGTTTATGTAAACAACATTCAAGATCTTGATATTACCCCTCCTTTAGTTACTATTTTATCACCAGGTTCTGGATCAATTGTCGCAGGATCAGTAGATTTCATACTTGACGCCTGGGATGATACCTGGCCACTGGATAGAGTTGAATTATATCATGATTATGTTCTTGAAGGAGAAGCAACATTGAATTCTGCTACACTAAGATATGAATATGAATGGATATCAAATAGTTCCAATGAAGACACGGAACACATATGGTATGCAATTGCATATGACCAAAGTGGAAACGAAACTCAATCATCGCCAGTGATGGTCTTTTTAGATAATGATGATAATGTATCTCCAACAGGCTATTTTCTATACCCATACCCTGGTCAGACTGTTGACTCAACCATTAGCATTCAGGTTTCAGCAACGGATAATCATAGGGTGCAGCAAGTTGTTTTTAATGTTAATGGAGAATCTTTAGGCAATGTATCTCAATCAGTAGGGTCAGTATACACTTACGAATGGAATACCTTAGTCAACGGCTTAGAGGACCAAGAAAACATCATTCATGCAACCATTATTGATAGCACAGGTAATACTTATGACATACCATCCATAATGGTATATGTCAACAATGATGATGCTCCTGAAAATGATAACATACCTCCTTTTGCAAGTATACTTACACCATTATCAGGCCAAACAGTTAACGATACTTTAACGATCACAGGGTTTGCAATTGATAATGATTCTGTCCAGGATGTTGAATTTTTTGTAAATGAAACACTAATATCCACTCTGACAGATACACCGTATATAACATACTGGAATACCAATAGTCTGCCAAATGGTTCGGAACATGTCATTCAAATGACAGCAACAGACCCAACTGGTAATCAATTCTCTGCCCAACCTGTTCTCGTTACCATATTAAATGAACCTGCAGAGCCACCGGTACTATCTTTGAATATAAGTGGGACAACGGCTACCGTTAGTTGGACTTCCGTCAATGAAGCAACTGCATACAGGCTTTATAAAGATGGTTCATTTGAAATAGAGACAGAAAACCTTACACACTCTTTAGATATTGGAAGCGGTGTTAATACATGTTTTGTGGTAACCTCTGTTAACTCGCAGAGTTTAGAAAGCGAATCATCAAATGAAGAATGTGGGGAAGGTAGCTAGGGAAAGAAATTAATCTGATTTGAATCACATAATATTTTTTGGTGTTGCAGATTAATCACTTCTTGATTTTCGAAGCCAATTATAATCCTCCCCTCATTCATCACAGAAAAATCAAAAGTAAATGGAGTAGGCGATATGGTATTAGAATAAGTTACCGTATCAAATCCAATCCCGTCACTGGAATTCTCCAAAGTCATATAAGAATAATGCATCATACCATTTCCAAACCATCCAACCGTATCTATTGTTATTTTGGGAAATTCTAGTGTCCAAGATGTGTCATTAATTGATTCGAGATTTGTATTTGTGGATAGGCTTAATAATTCATTTGTTGAATAGGTTTTAGGATCGACACAAATTTCAGTGGAATCATATCCTTCGATACTCCATTTTCCTATCGGCTTATAACATAATATATAAATTGAATCTGAAAAATCACCAATATTTGTAGAATAATCCTTTGATCTAATCTTGTACCAAAAACCTTCTTGCCAATTAATAGTTGTATCTATAAATGATACATTAGGATTATTGATTGACCCTATTGAATAAAATGGAGAAATATGATCATCAGATCTGAAGATATGAAATTCTTCAACATCATCCTCATAAGTTTCATTCCAAGCTAATCTTACAATAGGTTTATTATTAAATAACGTAAAAATTCCACGAAAATTTTCTGGAGCTTTAGGCTTCTTTTCATCAAGAAGTCGTTCACAACTTAAAAATAATGGAAAAAGTATAAATATTGAATATTTGCCCACATATTAGCTTAGCAGTGTTAACGAAAAAAAAAAAGCCCCTTTAAAGGGGCTTTTTTGAGCGAGAGACGAGATTCGAACTCGCGACCCTCACGTTGGCAACGTGATGCTCTACCAGCTGAGCTACTCTCG
>PBFM01000048.1 GCA_002718655.1 Fidelibacterota bacterium | reverse complement strand
TCATCCTGAATCATTCAAATTAAGACAGAATTATCCTAATCCATTTAATCCAACCACAAACATAAGCTTTGAGTTGTTTAAGGATTCAGATATAAATATTCAGATCTTTGACGTTTCTGGAAAGATGGTTAAGGATTTAGTATCTGGTTTTCATAATACAGGTAGTCACACCATACAGTGGAATGCTAAGGATGAAAATGGCAAAACACTTAGCGCAGGATTATATCTGTATGCTATTCAAGTGGGAAATATTGTTTACAGTAAAAAGATGGTTCTGTTAAAGTAATATTTTGATTATGCTTGACAAAATAATGAATTGCATTCACTTTAAAAGAATCATTTTTCTTATCATGGTTTGATTCTCAACTTCCATCTGATAAAAGTAGATCCCTGAAGGTAGGCGCATCCCCATTTCATTTGTGGAATTCCAGTAAATGGTCTTATTCCCTCTCTCCTGATATACATCGACCAGAGTGGTTTGAACATTCCCCAACATGTCAACAACCCTGATCTTTACATATGCGGATCTTGGTAAGTAGTAATCCACTGCTGTTACGGAATTATATGGATTAGGATAATTCTGATGAATTTGAAATCTTTCTAGATCTGAATCTTCTATTGAAACATTGAATATTTCCTGAAAATGATATTTCACATTGCCAGCGTAGTCAATATCTGCGATACGATAATCATATACATCATTGCTAGATACCATGCGATCTGTGTAACCGTAGGTTGTATGGTGCGAGACTGTTCCCTGTCCTTGTAATTCTTGATGGGTCAAATAACTAGCGATCTGAATCCAATCAGTAGAATTCTTTTTCCGATCCAAGATGAATCCAAGATTGTCAATTTCACTTCCCGTAACCCACTCAAGCCTAATGCCATTACGATTGGCGTGCAATATTTGAAAGGATGTTATCTCCACAGGAAGAGCGAGATCAGAACTTACATTTGAATAACTGGGTGACCCCCCACTGAATGTTCCATTATTCGAGCCTGAGGATGTGTCATTCAAATTTTGTTGAAACTGCCAATATCCAATAAGGTTTGAGCTGGAAGTGTAATTTCCACTATTACTGGAAACTGCCATACCAACACCGGATGCGTAAATGGAAGAAACTTCACTTGCTGTTAATGCCTCATCCCAAATCGCTACCTCATCTATGAATCCATAAAAATACTGACCATTCCAATCGGGTTGTCTACCGATCTTAACATTTCCGGTTCCAGTATTCAGACTTCTATTCTGAGACCCATCTAAACTACCATTGACGTAAAGTTTCTGAGTTGTGCCATCATAGGATGCTACAATGTGATACCAGGTATTTGCACTTAAAGTAGTCGACCCTGCTAACTCACCAGAGCCGTAGTGATGCCAGCTGATTTTATTATTATTTATTCGCACATCAAATAACTGGTTCGTGGCATCATTTCCCCAGCCTGCAATAGTCTCATTTCTGTTTGTTGTTGACCTTTTCATCCATGCGCTAAGCGTATGTGAGTTACTGCCACCAGGTGCAGTTAATCCTGGAATGCTTACGTAATCGTTAGAACCATCAAAGTATAGAGCATAATTCTGTCCAGCAATTAAACATGGAATGATGAAATAAGAATATTTTAATATTTTTAAGATCTGCACGAATCACAATGAAAAAGTTGCTTGAAAATACAAACTTTAATATAATATTTCACTTTAGAAACAAATCTTCAAAATTTTAGAATGCACCACGATGTAGTTTTGTCTAACTTACCATAAGCATTATTTAGCAAAGATGAAAATTTTAATATTTAAGGATCAATAATATGGATCGCGCATTAATTATTGGTATCATTCTTGGTATCATCATGATTGGTTTAGGTATTTGGCTGCAATTGCAGGGTACTGGAGCTTCATTCTTGAATTTCTGGTCACTAAGCAGTTTATTTGTGGTCATGGGAGGAATGATCGCATCGATCTTTGTATCATTTCCACTTTCCAATGTAATCGGACTAGGTGAAGCTATTGGTGCAGTTGTGCTTGAAGAAAGCGATAAAATGGGGCCAGTAGTTGATGAGGCATGTGACGTTGCAGAAATTGCGAGAAAAGGACCTGAAGCATTAGATAAAGCAGTTACCTCAATAGTCAATCCCTTTTTTAAGGATGGTGTACAAATGGTTCGGGACGGTTATGCACTTGAAGAAATTACTGATATCATGGAAACAAGAATAAGATATAGAGAAAAACGTGAAAAAATCCAAGCGGACATGCTTCGCTCCATGGGAACCCTTGCACCTGCCTGGGGTATGATCGGTACACTAATGGGGTTAGTTGTAATGCTAGCAGGATTTGGCGGAGAAGGAGGTGCTGACGGCTTGGGTCCAGGTATGTCCGTTGCTCTCATAACAACCTTTTATGGAGCGATATTTGCTAATCTTTTTTTTAATCCCATGGCCGATAAACTAGAGGTAAAAACTAGAAAAACTTCGATTACATACTCCATGCTTGTTGAAGCTGCAAGATTAATCTTCCAAAAAAAACACCCCATAATCATGCGGGAGAAATTAAACTCCTATATTCCACCAAGAGAATGGAAAAGAGGAGACGTTGAAATAAATGCCTGATCCACAGTTTAAAGTTGGATATCAAAAAGGTTTCGAAGATGGATTCGAACAAGGTGAGAATTCTGTAGAACGAGGCCTGCCTGGATGGTTTGGAACCTTCGCCGACATGATGACCCTTTTATTTGCTTTTTTTGTTCTTCTCGCTGCCATTTCAACCATAGACCCAGTCAAGCTACAGGAAATGGCTGACTCCACGGGTAAGGCATTAGGAAGTAAGATCGAGCAAGATAATGCCGCACAAATGGAAGGTGAGTATGAGAGATTAAATAATCTTTTAGAGGTAAAAAAAGCTCTAGAAAATGTGGTCGAAGAAATGAAACAAAAACTTCAGTCTCAGGGACAAGCGATTGAGCCTCCCATAGACATAACTACCAGCCCTAAGGGTGTCACTGTAAATATCAAGGGTGACTACGCATTCCCATCAGGAAAGGCAGTGATGAAACCTGAACTAAGAAAATTATTGATCGATGAGATCATCCCAACCATAAAAGCTAGTCCCTTCATGATAGAGATAGCAGGACATACTGACTCCGACCCCCTTCCTCCTAGGTTGAGGAAGGTATACCCATCTAACTGGGAGCTGTCAGCAGCAAGAGGTGCTTCGGTAGTCCGGGAGCTAATAAAACAAAAGATCAAGGCTAAGCGTTTAATTGCGGCTGGGTACGGCGATTGGTCACCTAGAGGACTTGACTCCTTGAGATTTTCAGACCCCAATAAAATAACAAGAGAGACAGTTTTAAAATACAACTCCAGTAGCAAGCAAAAAGAACGAAACAGAAGAATTCAAGTAACATTTCTGAGACCAAGCCACCACTCTGCAAAAGCTTACGAAGGGTGAATACGAACACGCCATCTGGCCACCGCCCTAAAAGTCAAGAAAACCAAACATGTTTTCCAAAATGATTTTTTGGAACTGGTTTTTCATTATTATCAATATGCCATCTTAGCCCACCAACAACAGAACCAAGATATCTCTTTAGTTGCGGTCTCACAAAAACAAAAAAGGGGATCATATTCATGAACTTGTTACCTCTATTAAAGAGATAAGGATAGATGGTAATTACAATATTTACAGTTCGAACTTGACCCAAGATCCTCCAAGTAACAAAGGAATGTTTTTTACCATTATTGTGAATACGTAGATCAAAACCTTTTTCATCTTCCCAATAGCAAAACTCTCTAGTCAGTTTCATTCCGTTCAGGTATTTTATGGTATCAGTGGAACTCTTCCCAGGCCAGATGGAAGCTTTATTCTCAACACAAAATGGATGAAATAATTCTAGTGCGGATTGTTTAGATATAACATCCCAAACTTTTTTGAGATCAGTATTTATCAAGCCAGAGAATGAAATACCCCAATGATAATCATTCAAGTAATTCCGTGCATTTTTATCATTCATATTTGATTAATTTTTAATAGTTATTTTAAAAAATTCATGGAAGCTCACATAACTAAACATCTTAAAATTTTCTGTATATATGATGCAGAAGGAAGTATCATTGGAGAATTAACATACCTATTCAAAAAGATCTTTAAAAATTTCGAGTGTAGCATGTGCAATATTACGCACGGTAAGGTGTCAACTAAAAAAGAATGGACAACAAAGCTGAAAAGTTCAAGATTTAACATAGAGGCACTACACTTAGATGAACAGAGTACTGAACTAAAGAGTTTTACAAAAGGAATTGCACCATGTGTTGTTGCACCAATTGATGGCAAACTAACTCTGGTCATGAATCACTCTGAATTAACCAGAATGAAAGGAGATGTAGATATTTTTTTTCACCAGCTTGAAAAGAAAATCGAAGAAATTTCTTAACCATCAAAATGATCATCGTACACTATCCTTTCATGAACTCTTCCTTATCAAGTTTTGTGATTCTCTCAATATCGTTCATTAGTCCCCAAAAACCTTTTCCAAGAACAACCATTGTGGGAACCATTACCGCCAGATAACTTACCCATGTCATAGTGGAGACCTCCTTATTAAAATTTTCGTCACCTGGGTCTGAGACAACAATAAAAGAGGCAAGAACAAATTGTATCAAGGAGCTAATGAAAAACCCAGCGATCAAATGATACCCAGCTGTCCTGGTTGACCGATCCAATTCATGCTCACCCTGATCACTCAATGACCCATGGATTTTTTCGAGGTCAAAAATTGCATTATTAAGTAATATGGAATTGAATGACTTTGGTTTGTATCTTGCGTAGAATATTAATAAAACACCAATACTCATTGGAAGAAGACCTTCCTTTAGAATGAACCAATTACGAGATAGGCCAAGCCTGGAACCAAAAACCCCTATCCCTCCTGTTAGTAATACATTAACAAAACCAATTATCGATATGAAATTAATGTTCCTTGTTTTTTGGAGATCAATGAAAAAATAGATCAATGGAAACAGTAAGGCTATCAGAAATACAATGGACGGAATATCGTTTACGATCTCCGTTTCCTTGTACCAAGATTCGCCAAACAATGTTAAAAGTAGTTTAGTGAGCCACTCACTTCCATTCCTTAGTATGATTACTGGAAACAGAATGTTAAAAATAAGACTGAATAAGGGATTTTCTTTTTTTTGTAATTCTTTTTCTATCATGGCGTTCTTTGGAATTAAAAATAAACATTAGAATCGCTAGTTTGAATTTAGCTTAATCAAAACACAAAGCCATGTGATGAAAATATTGTCAATAACTATTTTAAAAACTATAAAATTCATAGTGTGACCCACATCACGAGTATTTAATTGTAGTAAATCGTATTAAATAGTGAGAACCATTATGAGAACAATAAGGTACTCTCGGTCTGGGTTGAGAGGGTTGCATCTTCTTACCTCGGTTTGCCATTAATTGCGATCCACTCTACCCAGACATTAAACGACCAAAAACATTCGATGAACGTGGTATTAGGAGGAAATAATAATGAAAGAGCATAAAGAAGCGATCATTAGAGAACAAGCGATCCTCATGATGTACAGAAATCAAGGGAAAGTGAGAGTAATTGCACGAATACTAAAAAGATTCATGAAATGTATTAATGGGAGATTATGATATCTTCCAATATTTATTGAAATATCATATTATATATTTTTCAATTAAACCATTACTTTAATAGTATCATCTTCCTGGTCTGTACGAAATCTCCTGCCTGAATGGAATAGAAATACATCCCCGCTGACACCGGATCACCCAGAGCATTGGTCGCATTCCAATGAATGGAATGATAGCCAGCCTCCTTGCTAGCATTCACGAGTCTGTTTACCTCTCTGCCCATTACGTCATAGATGATGACACTCACCTTGGATGCCTCTGGTACGCCGTAGTCTATCTGTGTAGTAGGATTGAAAGGATTCGGATAATTCTGCTCTAGAACATACTCCATTGGTATGGTAGGATCTTCCAAGGATAATACCTGAGCACCCACGCGAATGATCAACTGCTCACCATTCAGTAAGGTAAGAGAGGTCTCCTCTCTTAGGTCTGCAAAATACATTCCAGAGTTCAAGCTATATCCTATCTCATGCTCCTCCGGTACGCTGATCAATTCCCAGGTAATGGTCATCTCATCGCTACTACTTTCTCCGTTGATGATCCACTGCTTGAAACTACCAACAGGGATGTCCGAACGAATATCGATGCTAAAATCATCACCCAGAGGTAAGTCCCATTCCGAGTGTGATATGCTCAAGGAGACCTGATCTGGAGCCGGAGATGATGGAGGAGTGAACGCATCAAGATCCTGGTCAAAACCATCCGTAGCATTCTCATGGTAACCAATGACCATCATGTCATCGATCGCTCCATCGATCTCTGCAACCAGGTCTATCGCCCAAAAATCCTCTCTGTTACGGTCACCACCCTCTTCTACCTCATCGTGTATCGGAAAGGTCATCTGTAAACCATCTTCCAATACAGCGAGCCAGTAGCCATGCCATGGCTCCAATACCGGAGCCTCTTGGTAGCCGCCATCCGCATATCCGTAAAGTACATTCACCCAACCAGAGGAAACAGCTTCCTCATAGAATTTTACATCACTTCCATCCGTGAAGATCAAACTGTCTACGGAAATGTCAAGTACAAGAGCATTACTGATCAGTTCCCAGCCAGTATCCCTTTCCCAAGGTCAAAAATCCATCATATGTGTAACCACCATCTAAATAGTCAAAAGTGTCCCAGTATCCATCAAAATCATCACCTATGTTGACATGCATTGAATCAACATCCGGGTCTATTGGAGCACCCCAAAGGGTCCAACCAGAGTATATCTCCGTTTGTACAGTATTGCCCACTATGGTGAAGGGATGTTCACTCATGCTAGCGCTGCTATTTGAAGCATAGTCGACAGCTTCGATAAGGATCATGCACTCATGATTGACCCCACTATCAACTTCTGGAACCATCCATTCATAGCTGGTTACGACACTAGATAATTCTGCAAGCAGTTGATAGGATTCACCTCCATCAAGGCTATTGAAAACAAATGTGGAATCATGTAAAAAGCCATCATTCACTGACCATGTGATGTCAACATTAGTACCAGATGGATAAATGGCAGGTCCTGTTGGAATACCATCCTGAGCTATTACCGGTCCAGTAACATCGCCTATGCTTATTCTTAGCTCTCTCTCCTCATCGGCAAATACCGTAAAAATCAAAGAATCTTGATCTCCTATGGTAGTACGATCACCTGTTTCCATGTCTTCCATTATTATTGGAACTTCCGGTAAGTTATTTAAACTAAATTCTAAGGTGGCCTCTCCGTCCTGGGTACTAACCACGACAAAGTCCCAAACCTGCATGTGATCAGCAAGGTCATCTTCAGACCTAATGTCACTGGAAAAATTATCGCCTAAAATATTTTCCCATTCTGGATGTGGAAAATATACCTGAATACTATTGCCTGGCCCAGGTGGAGGCTCAAGCACATCAATTTCATTATCAAATCCATCTGTTGCGCCATCCGCAATGCCAAGATAATTATCCATGTCATTCATCTCATCCTGGTTGGCACTTATCTGAACATACCAAATCAATTCCTCAGTCGTATTGGTGCGGGAACTTTGCAAACTGTCTTTATCCATAAGAAAAAGTGATGAAAGCGAGGCTCTTTCAACATCCTCTCGTGATAAAATAAAGGTCGCCATAAAAATAATGGCAATAAATCTAACGCGAAATATTTTCATGAAAATTTAGAGAACATAATAAGCTATTTATGAAATATATCCAACCTGGTCAATGAGCCAAGACACATTAATCAATTAATGGATATTCAAACGTAAGTGGTGAATTCAGCTGATGATAATTAGGATCGTCCATCAAGCTTTTCATCTCATCCCCAAGAAGTTCATCTAGCTCAGCTGCAGTAGTTGGAAAGCCTATTCCATACCACCCCGGTTCCATCCCAGATCTTAGGATTAATACCTGGTGATAGAACTCCACTACATCACAGTTTGAATCTGAACAATCTCCTTGTACAGTGGGAGGACTTTCTGGACAGGAGTTTTCAGGATGTTGCCACCATACACACTGTGCTTGAGCCGTTTCTTGTGCGATCGTGGAGCTCCAATCTTCAACCCCAAACTTCTCAGGGTATCTTGGTCCATAACCAAATTGTGTTAAGAAATGAGTGATTTCCTCTACCATTACTGCTTTTGCATGTTCGTCAGGCTCCGCGTTCGATGTTCCCATCCACCAGCTTGGTATGATTATGTCATAACCCAATTGACTGTATAATATGGGCCATTGTGCATTCTCCCATTGCTCCTTGTCTGTCGGCATTGCCAGCCAACCTGTTTTCCAGTCCGATACATACTGAGATAGTGATAGATCATCCATTTTCCCATCAATATCTTGGTCTAGCATTTCCGCTAGAATCCTTCCTGACATTTCCAGATAAGCTATCGGCATGTCCTGACCAGCACTAAGTAATACACCAAAAGGCATCATACACCTGGTCATTCCTGCAGACATCAATGCATTTTTTGCACTGTTAGATATTGAAAGACTATCACTATCGCAAGAATACACCTTGAGTGGGATGTCGAAAACTTTTTCGCTTTTTGTTTTATCAGCACTGTCAACACTGCAACTGATGTTAAAAATGATCAGTGCAAATAATAGAATCTTGAATGGTCTTGTCAAACTTAATAATCCATTATTAAGTAGAATACGCCTATTTATAATTGAGAGGAAGTTGTTTCTTATTATCTTTTTGATAAGGGTTTAATTATTTTGGAAGAACATACACGCCCCACTTCTCACCGTTGGAGAAGGTCATGATTCCTTTGTTTGTGTAGTGATCATTTATCCAAGCGCCTCTGTAACTATTACCCGACTTCCACTCATAGGTTCCTTGTCCATATTTTAGACCATTCCGCCATTCACCATTATATACATCTCCATTTGCATAGTAGTAGGTACCGTCTCCGTGAAAATCTCCATCTTTCCACTCTCCTTCATACCTGCTCCCTGAATTGTAAACCATGGTACCGTATCCATTCCGCTTACCATTCATCCATCTTCCTTTATAGTTTCCTACATTTTTCCATGAAAATGTGCCATACCCATCAATGATACCCTCTTTCCAGTTTCCTGAGAACATGTCACCGTTTTGATATACAATCGTGGTGTCTCCGGTAAAACCCGTTACTTGCGTGATAGTTTCTTTCTTCTCTGGGTTTCCATTGACATCAACTATTGGCTGATAGTTAAATCTAACATAGCCCTCCGAATCTTCCTGCTTTATGACATATTCTACCATCCAGTTAAAATGTTCTGTATTGACCGCATCTATCTCATTTCCATATATGGTGAACTTTGGAGGTTCTATTGGCTCATCTGCAATGAATTTTATCTTAACCGTATCACCAACCTTCGCAACCGATGGAAACAGGTTCGTTGACTCAACGTCTATTCTTGATAACGTTGGCAGTGTCTGATCAATTATGATCTTACTTTCGCTCATCTCGCCAATTGTCTCATTACCAACCTTATCAATAAGTGACGACCTAAATTCAATGGTTAGTCCATTATCAAAACCAGATACGGCCTCTACCATATCCTCCGTTAAGACCACTTTCTTTAATGAATCCAGATCATTAGCATCAAGAGGATGAGAAATTCCTAACATCTCCCACTCACCAGAACCGATTTTGGCAAAAAAGGTAGCAACCCCACCAATAAGTGTTGTATCATTTGGAACCGGTATGACTGCCTCCATACTGTTATTAGTAGAATTCCAAACATTTGGAAGGGCATTTCCTCCAACCGGCGTCATGATTCCTGTGGTGTATGCATCGGGCTTTGTCCTATCCACTGTCACAGAGCTTCCATCAGTAGTAATCTCATAGTTCTCTAGCGTATTTCCTGCTGAATCCTTAAAGCTGACATTAAACGGAAGCAGACCATCAGGATCATCATCAACAATTAGATAATTAGCTATGAACTCTCTGGCATTCATTCTCTTGATCTCGATCTCTTTCTCGAGAACAATCATCCTTATGTCGTGCACCGTTTCAGATGCTTCACAGAATATCGTAACCAAGTCACCTGTAGTGGCCCATTGGTGCTCGATGTTATCAGTCTTCACTTTCATTGATAAAATCGTTGGAGCTGTCTTGTCAAAAAGGACTGATAAACTATTCTGCTTTATGGGTTTTACTTTTTCCTTGGCAAGGTCGTAATCATCATAGTTATCAGGTACCTGCGCATGAAGAAATGCATTAATCATGATAGTAATCAGAATTTGTCGCATACCGTTAAATTAGCAAGGATATTTGTTTTTTGAAATACCATCACGTTAAATCACCACATACTCCAAAAGAGTCGTGAATTTGTCTTCGCCTACCATTTTTGCTGCTAGGCTGACTTTTCCCTTTTTGGTAAATAATCTATTTAATTCAAAAGTACCTTTACTGGTCTTTTCAAGTTTTGTCCATTTTCCATCGTGGATGACATTCATCTCTAACACATTGTCTAAATAAACGGAGAAATCATAGTCCTCACCTAAGTTTAGATCACCAATCATTGGCGAGTTTAATTTTCCCCCGTGGCTACTGAAAGACCCATACTGTTTAGGGTAGATCTTTTTATTAACGCCCTCTACCAATCCATTTATTACATACTGGGCAATACCACTATAACTTCCTTCGTCTTTCTTATTTTTTGCAAACACGGTAAGTGTATATGCATCATTACCAGGTGGCATTACCAATATCCCACAACCACCATCTATTTTCTGTACCATTGCGTATTGTTCTAGTTCTCTTCCTTGATCATCCTCAAATTTTGTAGAAAAGACTATATCATCAGAACAAAGATAGCTAAGCATTACTTCATCATTCAGATCATAATTGTAAGAATGAATTTCTGTAAAAGTAATACCATGCTCACTAATCTTATCATACCATAGTTTAACATACCCATTATTTTTTACATGATTATCGGGAACCCTGATCATGTAATCCATACAACCTTCATATTTTCCATCGTCATTATATTTTTTTGCAAAGACACTAAGAGTATAGTCTCCAGATCCTGGTGGCCTAAGAAAAATCTTTGTCTTGACGCTTTCTCTATTATAGTAAGTAGCTCCCTCATATTGCTTATCATTTTCATCTTTGAGTGCGCATAATATTTTAATTTCCTCTGGAATATTGAAATTAAGTTCAAGCTGATAGTCTACCATGTATTGGTTATGATGGTCACCTACTAGCTCAATTTGATAATTAAAGAAATTACTACGAACGTATGGGAGACGGTAAAATTCGTCCATGGTAAGCCCATCTTTCAACAATTGAAGTTCAGAATCTTCTGGAAAATGTGTGAAAATCAAATGTTCAGGCTTTGTCAAAAAGAAAAAATCATTGTAATCGAATTGGAATTTTCTATCCTCACCAACATTTCCAGCACCCCAGGTACAATCGATCAAGTATTTCTTGGAATCAAGATGTATTACATTCCAGGCATGATTGCTCTCACTAAATTTATCCCCTGGTTTAAAACTATAACCTTTAGCATAGCCGGTAACAACCTGTGAACTTATGCCTGCTGAAGCTGCTAATTGATCAAATATATTTGCGTAGCCCGAGCACACAGATTTTTTTGACCTTAGAACATTAGATGGTTCAACCTTCTCATACGTAATGTCATCTGAAAAATAAGATTCAACATCATACGCTATGTTGCTTGTAATCCATACATAGATTGCCCTTAATTTTTCATAATCATTAGCACAGTTTTTTATCAAACGTTCTGCTAAAGCTTCGATCCTCTCATTTGGCTCATTTTTTATTTTCCTTGCACTATCATCTATTAGGTCATATCTAATTGGTATATCAACTTCATCATATTCAATATTCATTAGGCCCGTCATCTTTTCTTTTCTCAAGGGTGTACTACTAATGCTATCTTTTGAATCTCTAGGATCTAGGCTGCTTGTTTTTTTATTGCTCAATTCTCTTGAAACATTTGGAACCAATTCCAGGACGGCCGCGCCATCTTTTTCCGAATGTGTGTCTTTTGATGCAACAATGGAATCTTCAATGTGGCTTGCAGAGACTTCTCTAATGAATCCAGACTCAAATAGTACAACATTGATCTTTTTTCTTACTTTTTCCATTAGCTTCATCATTCCATTATTAGATCTACACGTAATTGTTTTTTGAATGGATGCCTTAGAAACATTGAATATGTCAAGTGTCAATAGATATACATTTCCTGCTTTCTTTAGCTCACCAGTAATGAATAGATCGATTCCCATTAGTGCTCCGATCCTGGCCAAGCAATCGTGTTCGCAATTTTTTACATCAATGCCTTCTTTGGCTATCTCTGGTAATAACTTGTGCCTCCTCCTAAGCTCATAGCCATCATTGTTTTTCAGCTCATTTTCAATGGCACCCATTAGCGCATTGACAGGCTTCATGCTTTTAACATTAAATCTTTTCATATCCAGAAGTGCGATGGTATTCGCCCAACAACATCCGAGACCTAAAAAAAGAATTAATGTAATTTTTTTTAGCATTTTGACCATTTAATGCAGATTGCATTCAGTATTGCATTTCTATTGAATCTTGAAGCTTCATTTTTCGATTGAGTTGATTCCATTTCTTAATTTGTAATTATAAAGGGATATCCAGTCCCATTAAGATCATCATATAAATCATGCACTGAACTAAGCCAAAAAGGAAGGATAAGACCAACCAAATTAATTTATTTTGGTTCCGCTTCTCACTTTTAACTATGAATGGTATATATCCAAATGGGGAAAAGAGTAATAAAAAAAGTATGATGATATTTATGGATTGCATTAGGATCCAGGCTCAAAAATAGTATACATTTTCATGGAAATTTAAGACCATATCTCGAAATTTCACTATTCCATTATCTTCCAATCTGCATCCCCTATCTTAATTGAGATGGAATCTTTTACTTTTTTTCTTTTTAGTAAACCAAGCAAACCACCAACAGATCCACATACAAAAGGAGTCGTTATAATTGAATAGACAAAAAGTGACTCGCCATCAGATATTTCCCATTCAGAATCAGTTCCTGCATCATTGTCTTTCATGAAAAATGTTCCAGCGATGAAAGATGAGACAGCACCTATCTGCAGACCTAATTTAAAACCTCTAGATACATACTCACTAAAGTACGTGTCAGAGATATTAGCAGATCTTTCTATTCTAGGGATAACTATCTTTTTTAATTCACTATAGTGTAACAATACTGAATCTGGAACATTGTCCAATGTAAATCTGAATATCATTGTATTTTTGTCTAAAGCATCGAAGTAACCGTCTTTACCATTAACATTCAATCTTGTACCAGGTTCTATCTTGATATTTCCTTTTTCTGAATATAAAAGAATTGGCTCTTTCTTAAAGCTCTGCGCATCGATAACAGAAACCATCATCCAAATATAAATTGGTATTTTAATACCCTTTACCTTCCGTTAATTAAAATTTAACTGCGGTTCCATTGACACTTACCATTAACATGGAACCTGTGTCACCAAGGGTACCATAATCAATGTCGATACCGACCACGGCATTTGCGCCCATTTCTTTTGCTTTTTGATTCATTTCTTCAAACGCGATCTTACGAGCCTTACTAAGTTCGGCTTCATATGCTTCAGATCTTCCTCCTGTGAAGTCTCGTAAAGATGCCATTAGATCCTTTAGGAAATTTGCACCAGAAATAGCTTCACCTGCTACAACCCCAAGATATTCTTTGATCTCCTCGCCATCAATATTATGAGTTGTTGTATTCAACATATTACCATCCTTTTCTTTTTTAAGGTTTTAATCTTTTTTCAATTTCTTTCATTTTCTCAACGATCAATCTGATCTGTTTCTTGTATTTTACAAGATCCTCTTTTGTTCCTGTTCTTTTAATTTTCTCCATTGCATCTGGAACACTCTTGGTCCATTCTACTAAGGTATGATAGGCCTCATTCATCTCTTCATTTGAAGGATTGTTTTCTTTTATTTTATTTTTCATTTTCCTTTTTTAATCGTTTTTATTTTTCGAAAGATAATCGAAAATTTTCTGAGTATATCCAACGTGATAAATGTTAAAACATCATCCTTTAGACTATTGGAATATATTAATACTTCTCTTCATATTTGAGTATGATGGCCCTTGAAATATTTTCACCCCATTGCTGTGATACTCCCAAGGACTCTTTCATGATGCTAGGTTGATGCTCTAACAGTACTTTTCCTGCAGGTGTAAGATAGAATTTGATTATGTCATTAACATCTTTCTCTGATAGATATTTTTGGTAGATTGGTATGAGCTGGTTTAGTAATTGATCCGTGTCAATACCATCTTGAAATTCTTTCCAAAATTTTTCGGTAGCTTCGGGGAGCATCGCCTTTAGACTTGGAAGAATCTGCTCTAACATTTGCTGACCCACATCATTTGCATTGATCATGTGCAACAAATTTCGAACACTTTCGGAAGACGCATTTTGACCACGGGCATTTCCGAACAGCATGATGGTCACAAAAGCAATGATAAGAATGATTCTCATTTCCCCTCCCATGAATCAGAATTTAAGTTGCTATTAGAAATAGTTTTTTTTTGAATAAATCTCAATTGAGTTTAATTATTTTTTTGAAGGCCTCTTCATGCCCCTTGAAGTTCGATTAATGGAAAAGATAATACTGCCATACCATTGAATAATATAGGTATTGGACTATAGGTCAAATGTAATGCCCTTTTTTTCATCTCTATTAAAATATTTTAACTCCTTACCCGTTATGTATTGTGTTAAAGAAGCCAGATAATTTCCAGAATCAAGTATTGCACGAATTACACCATTCCGATCAGCCTTGAATTGCATTCCAGAGTAGTTTCCATTTTCATGTTTAAAGACAAAAACATTTTTCCCAGGACCTGTCCTAATATAGATGCAGTTTCCTTCAGAAAAATCTAGATCTAGATTCATTTTCTTATTCACTGCATACCCTCCGTAGTGATAGTAACCACTCTGATTGATCATTAGATATATTTTTTCTTTCTGTGTAGAATATTTAATGGAACCATCCTTCTTTGGTTTACTAGTGATCTCGTAATAATTCTGATTTTGACCAACATGATTATAAAATATCTTTAGTTTGTCTGCTATTGATCTTTTGCCCTCTAACAACTTGAAGATGATGGTACTTCCTACGGATATTTCTTCCGATAATGTCTCATAGTTTGGTTTTACATAACTCTGGTCAAGTTCTATTGGATAGACACCATTTATCTGCACATATGGTGATATGGCACCGCCCATTGGTTTTTTTCCCGGTCCTACTGGTTCCGCAAAAATATATTTTTTACCTTGAAATGAAATTGCTTGATCATAGGGACCTGGACTACCCTCTATTCCAACAGATATGTGCCCCGGTGATTCCAAGAGCACCATGGATCTTCCCGGGAGTGATAGATAAATGGAAGCAAATAGAATAGATTTTGTATCACAATCACCCCAGGTTTTCTTTAAAGCAAGTGGTGGTGGAAACATCCCTGATATTACTTTACCCTCATAATTTTTTGGTGGAACTCCGTAGGGGATGTCCTGGCAGAATGCCATGATAAGCTCGACCGTCTCTCTTTTATTCAGACCATCATTACTGATCGCCTGTTTAACGAGATCAGTAACCCCAGTTACTAGTGGACGACTATCTGCTATGATGGCGGAGTGATTAGGACCAACAATATTATTGCTCGTTTGAAAATAACCATTTTTAATCTGCTTTTTTCTTTTGGCCAATACTTCAGCTGTTGGAGTATATGGCTTATAAATACTAGGAGGAACACCAAATCTCTTTATCAATGCATCTGATTCCTTTTTTGGAGCAGACCACTTCCAAATACGAGTCTGGTTATCAAGATCCTTAAATTTATAGGTATGAACATAATTTCCATCTTTAGAGATGCATTTCTGGCTCGTCCACTCGTTTTTCTTGTATTTAGGTATGTAACCTACTGATCTTGGCACCTGCTCAAGATACATAGGTAGGAGAATATCTAAGTAAAAAAAAGCTGAGAATAAGATAAGAGAACAATAGGCTATGATATGGAACATGAATTTCAATCGATATCATTCAGGATTTATTTTTTCCATGGGTGGTGCAACCTCACCATCACGAACGACATTATCTCCATCATCAACACTTACTTCATATCGTACAAATGATGCTATCAGACGACTCACAGATGGTTGAATAAAGAGTGTCATTCCGAGTACTACTAGCGATAGCATAACCGATACCGCAATGTTATTTTTTCTTATTTCTTTTATCTCATCTATGTTTACCGTTGCCTGAAGATAAATCCACACTGCTGATAGGAGAACACCAATCGAAAGCAAGGTCGTGACTAAGTAGAAAAAGAGAAAGAATCCAAAAGAAACCAATAATAATTCGATGCTGATACTTTCCTTCCCAACTAACATTGTTTGTAGTGTGCTTATACTGGGCAATATACTAGGCTGTACGAGTATTAAATTGCATAAGACCAGAGTTCCAGCAAAAACACCCATTGCAATATTACCACTTAATAAAGAATCCTCTGTATCAGTTTTCAAAAGCGTAATATTGAGAATTTTATTGACTAAGAATATGGTTAAAAGACCAAAAGTTATTGAAAGAATGGCCTCATATGATGCAAGAAATACGATTCGTAAATCCATGGTATGATCCTAATGTTTAATCAAGTTTAATACATATTGACCAACACTACAATTTTCTTATCAAAAATAAATATTTAGCTAGCAACCAGAAAACAGGTCCGTGAGAATCATCATGGAAATTTGAAACAACATATCTTATTCAAATCAAAAAAATGTTAATGTTCAAAATTGACCAAGAGAGTCAGTTTTAAAAAGCGAGGAACTGGTTATTAAAAACCCATTATCATAGGCTGCAGTAACACCCCAAGCACCAAGGCCATATTCAGGATCAATATCATTTTTCGTGAATAGCCTATTGCCAGTATCAGGATTATAACCCCAAAGTTTTATTTTACTGTCACCTGTATTTGGTTGTTTCATCCCAGCCACCATCAAAACGTTTTCATTTTGGTTCAAAGCCAAGGCATGTCCCATGTCTTGGTATCCATCCCCTCCTGCTTTTTTATTCCACATGACAGATCCATTTGCAGAAATACGAACAACACGCATTGCTCCAACTCCGTTACTGTTAATAGTACTCATGCCCGTTGCGGCAAATCCTCCATCAGGCATTTTGATTACGTCAAACGCCATGTCATATCTATCATTCGTACCAATTTCACGTGACCATTCCTCGTTACCATCTGCATCAATTTTCAAAAACCAAAAGTGATCGTAAAAATAAAACTCACGTGCTTCAAGCTTCGAACCTACAGCAACAAAACCTCCATCATCTGCTTCAACGACCTCCCAAAAGGTATCTTTTGGAGTATTTAGCAGACCAAAACGCTTTATCCACTGCAGTACACCACCATCTGATAATCGTGCTATGAAAGCTTGACCCCTCTGGTTATGTCCACCTGTTCCTGGGTCACCACTCACCCATCCAACAGCAATATAATCTCCATCCAACGTTTCTATTGCATCATTTACATAATGCGGTGCCTGAAATGAAGGCACAAACCATGTCCAACCATTTCCTGGCGCATCTGGCGGACTAGCCTTACTAACAAAATTTATGTAGGCAGTTAAAAAACCACCATCACTTGTAGGGTTAAATCCACGCGTTGAAGGAACTCGGAGACCATTATCTTCCCATGATGGAAGAATGTTTCCAAACTCATCCAATATTTCTGTGCCATATATCCCAGCTAGTATGTATCTGCAGTCTGAATACCTGGCTATATCAACAGCAGGTAAAGTCAAAATGAAGGTAGTATCTTCACCGCAATTAATTGTTTCTGAAGATCCAAGTTCATCAGATGATGTCATATCATCAGAGCATGACATGAAAAAAGAGAGCAGAAAAAAAATAAACGTAAATGATTTTGATATATATTTCATAATTATTTTGTTTGCATCTTTTAATCAAAAATAAATTATCATGAAAAACATAAAAATGTAATCCCAATGATACATCAATTCAATAAATATTGACCTACCAGAGTAAATCCCATCATAAAAAGAAAAATATCTGAGATCTTAACAAATAGATGGTCACTGATCTTATCGTAGAGAAAACGTTGAGAAGTTATGTATATGGCTAGTGCAGTGATAAGATAGATCGGATTGAAACTTGCAATGAAAGTATTACTATTGAATTTGAAGACTAAAGTAAAAATTTGAATAAAAGCCATGGATAAATAACAAATCGCTATCGTTGCGCGCTTAACATCCTTGGAAGACTCTTTGATTAGTATTCCACCCGATAACAATGCTCCTCCAAGATTAGTAATACCATGCAAAAGACCCATTAAGATCAAGTAGATCGTTTCATTTCGAAATAAAAATACCAATAATTTTCCGACAACTTTTATGTTGCTTTTTAGGCTAATCATTGTCAAAAACAGACCAACAAAAAGATTTAACTCTTTTGAATTAAAGTCTATCAGGTATAGAGCAATGAAAACTGAGGGTAGACAATAAATTATCAGACCTTTATAAAATTTTACATCAATATTTTCCAGGCCATCTTTTATTTGCATTATATTGATTGAAATTGATATGGGTAATAAAATGATTAATAAGGATTTAAAATCATAGCCTAGGATAAGCAATATTGGGGTTCCAAACAGCAATACACCAGTACCAAAGATTGACTGTATCAACGATATGAAAATTATTGTAATGGATATGTCAATTGACATTTATTTTATGTGTTTTGACAATTTCAACAATTGCTTTTAAACCTACGGAAAGACCCATTCAATCAGTCTATTTCATAATCATGCTATTTGCAACAACGTTTACTGATAGGCCTGACTTAATATCAATTTATTAAGAGTAATTAGTGAATAATTCAAAATGAGATACTCAACTTATTTCATTGGAATGGGGTCTTTGAATTCATTCTTCATTCTGGTGTACTCTTTTTCTAATGCATTTATCTCATCGTCTGTGCCATGTTCTTTTATTATCCGACCATAAATGGTAAATAGTTTCGTGAATGACCCAACAAATAGCTCATGTATCTTTAGGTAAGTATCATATGCTGCCTCACCAAGGACTTGGAGGTTCTTCTCATATATGCCAAGCAACTGAGAAAATGCATTTGCGCTATCGTATGCTTGCATGTCTGATTCTTCCATATGATTTATCACCCACTCTGGAGGGCTCCAACCTTTCATTTCTTACTCCTTGTTATTGTTCTTTTTTCTTATTGAACCTAGAAAACCATTTAACATTGAAAGGCAGAACGATAATGCCTTTTTTCAATAGATAACCAACCAAGGCTAGTATAAGGATTTTCATGTTTAAATTTAAATAATTTGTTTAGCTAGTAATGAATCTTTCATCAATGAATTGTTGAAAAAATTCTGATGCAGAATCCGCAATGGTTCGATATTCCATTGATAATTCATCAATACTTTTGGAATTATCAAACCCAACCTTGAATCCAACATTTCTTGATATGAACTCACGCTTCACTCCAATGAAAGGTGCGATCAGCCAGACCAAGAACTTGGGAGCGTTCCTAGTAGGAATTGGATAATCTGCACCATATCTATCTAAAAGATATGACGCCATTTTTAAAAACGTTAAACTATCTGCAGAAATAATATATCTCCCACTTGCTTTTTCATCAAATCCAGCACGGATGTGAGCATTGGCAACATCTCTAACGTCAACCATCCCGGTCATTATGTCTGGTACTCCATATTTCATGTCGCCATTACCGATTTGCAACATGAATTTCTTGCTCTCAAAATCCTTAACTGGATTAAGCGCAGGACCTATTACAAAAGATGGGTTTATTGCAACCATATCCCATCTATCTTGCCCATGACACATTTTCCATGCCTCCTTTTCAGCAATGGTTTTTGAGTAGGCATATTCTCCCATCGTCGCAGATGAAGTTTCGTTCCACATGGTCTCATTAAAAATACCCCCTGCAACCTTTTTGGATTCGATAGAATCTCCGTAAATGGCCGCGACACTGCTGGTAATTATGATACGTTTCACAGAATTCGTCTGGTTCACCGAGTTGAGTACGTTCCTTGTTCCTTCAAGCGCAGGATCGATCAGTTCCTTTTGAGGGTCTTTTGAGTCTAGAAAAAATGGAGATGCAGTGTGGATGACCAACTCACAATCTATCATAGAATCCTCGTAGGAATTGGTCTCTAGTAAATCTGATTCAAAATATTTTATTACACCCTTTGACTCTTGAGCTATTCTATCTAAATGAGCCCTTTTATCTTTGTTGGGGACATCTCTTATTGCGGCATGAACAGTGAATCCCTCATCAAGAAGTTCTTTCACGATCCATCCTGCAATATATCCTGTAGCTCCTGTAACGAGTACGGGCTTTGTTCTATCTATCTTTGCCACTATCTTATTTACCGAATATTCATTCTAGTTATTTTTGGACCAATATAAGGATTAGCGCTAACAACTAGTATTCTTCCCAGTCATTCATACCGCCAACAAGGTTAAACGCATCAAAACCGTTTTCATTTAAAATCTTGGTTGCTACACTTGACCGATTTCCACTTCTACAGTACACCACGATCTTTTTTCCTTTTTGATTCTCAAGCTCGCTAATTCGTCCAGATAATTCTTGGACTGGTATGCAAATAGTATTGGGAATTGCTTTTTCCTCATGCTCTTTTAAAGTTCTCACATCCAAAAAAAAATATTTTTCATCATTTAAAATTGTCTTCCCATTGGATACCGAGATCTCTGGTACGCTCTCGCATCCGTAGATAATCAAAAATAATAGAATTTTTTTCATGAGCTTTTTCATCATTTTTGATAGATACATAACGAATTAATTTTTGAAGTTGTTGAATATCTTCTTATCATACTCATATTTCTTCCATATGTGAATGGTGTAGATTCGCAAACAAACACTAATAACGACCATCAAAACCACAAAGGGAGCGAGATCAAAAATGAATATTGCAGTAGTATATTGATACAACATGCAAATTGCCATCCCTAAGGAAATTCCAAAGATCATAGTTATGAAATGCGAGATCTGAGTAAGTAGTTTAATTGACATATTTTTTCTGGTTATAAATTTCATAGAATCTGATTCAACCATTCAACCATGCAACCGCTCCAATCGTTAAATAACTTCCCAGTAAAAGTCCTCCAAAATACAAAGCACCATTTTTCATCATTCTAATTGATAACCTCTTTTTAAGCATATCGTTATATTCTTCAAGATTAATATCTTCTCTCAATTCAATCGGGACATGCCTATTGTCTGATGAAAGTTTATCTGACATGATCAACGCATATGATGCACTAGCGATAAATGGCGATGTTGCTATTGTAACAACATTCATAAGTTTTAATGTTCTAATTTTTGATTTTTGTGCATCTGTAAATCCCCATCGTGGATCATCCAGATCATCTTCACCATCATTATATTGAGTATATTCTGTCTCCTCGCTGAGTCTGGAATAAAATAATTGATCACCTAAAATCATTCCAGCAAAGAATCCCATAATAGTAACCAAACCAGGATAATATTCAATTTGCCTTTCATTTGAACTGCGATACAAATTATAATCAATGATCGATCTAATGGTCTCTTTATCAATATCATTAGATCGATCGGAGAATTTTTCAACATCTATTTTAACTGCAATCTCCTGTGCCATCGAGAAATCAACCAAGATCAATAGAATTAAAAAATTCAGTAATTTTCTCACAAAATCTCCAAATCAATAATTTACAAAGACAAATGCTCCAATCAGAAAAGATCGAATGATAATTTCATTCCAATTTGATTATCATTGCTTGTTTTGAAGGTAGGTTCGAGAGAAATATCTAATTTTTGACCGTATTTATACCGAACCATGTCACGTTTTTTTTCTATAAGAGATATTCCTTTTAATCTATCATAAATCAAATCACCTACAATTATCAACAATCCAAGTGCAAATAAACCTCCGCCATCTCCATCAGATTGTTTATATATTTCCTTTAGTTCATAGTGTACAACATCACCCTCCATTGAAGTAGGTACTCTCTCGAACCATCTTTCATTGTCTCCTCCCTGATCCATTATGACATGCCGTGATTCATCATAATCTGGAAAAGTTGCCTCGCCCATGGATGCTATTCCTGCAATCATGCAGGAAAAACCTGCAGCTCCAATATAAAAAAGCTGTCTGGCTTTTTTCTTTTCCCCGGCATAGTAATGAGTAATCCCTGGAATCGGAATTGAAGACCATAAAAAAGCCTGAGATAGTCTCCTGTTCATATCTTGATATTCCTCAAAGATCATTTCAGCTGGAATAGGATAGAGAGGGGTTTCAGCAAGAGGTTCAAATTTTGTAAGATTTTCTTGCTCCTGCGCTTGCAGACTGAAAAAGGCAATTAAAAAATAATAAAATATATTCTTCATGGATTTCCTTATGTATAATTTACAAAATATTTTTTTTTAATCTGTGAAGTAGAATTTCATTTAACTAGGATAATTTTTCTAGCATAAAAATAATTAATGTTTCTAATGGAACAAAGATAGATACCTGCAGATACTTTCCGTCCCTGGTCATTGGTCCCATCCCAAGTCAAACGATGATGACCTGCCTCCTTTCTACCCTTCACTAACTGCCTTATAACACTACCCGTAACATCATGTATTACGAGGCTTACATTGCCACCCTCTGGTAAATCATACCGAATGGTCGTCACCGGATTAAATGGGTTCGGATAGTTCGG